>JAHZLH010000024.1 GCA_022599915.1 Actinomycetes bacterium | reverse complement strand
TTCACGTGCCTTTAGTGACAACGCTCACTTCCGTTGGAAACTCGGCGCTACGGCAGCTACGGCGAAAGACTTTTGCTTTATGCCTGCCGGCACACGGCACCACTATCGATTCGATATCAGGTGTTACATAACGCCGATAATCTGCATTATGTAAAGTAGATTGCATTCGAGCTAGTTCACGGTGAAACGGACGCTTCCCCGCCAGCAACCCCTACAACCGGACATTCGGTGAGATCACTGGCCACCATCTCCCGGCAAAACAGCGAACGGGCTGCGGCTAGCGACCTAGCCGCACAGTTAGTCAGCGCTAGCGCCCGACGACCAGTCTTGGTCCGTGATGCAATCTCGCTGCTTGGCCAGCGCGATTTACTCGGCCAACCACTCCCGACCCTCTTCCACGGTGGCAAACCGCTGGGCGGCCCGGGCATAGAACGGCTTAGCTAAATCACCGACGAGCTTCTGCAACAGGCCATCGCCTACAACGGCCAGCCGCTCGATCTTGCCGTGGAACTCTTTACCGAAGCGAAGATCGGAGCCCCAAGCGGTCACTTTCTCCCACTTCAAATCCCGCAGATCCAGCAACAGATTCACCTTCCCGAACTTTTCCACAACGTCGGTCACCTCGGGTACCAACACTTTGTAATCGTCCCGCCCTACAACCCCAGATATGCGGAACCCAAGCGTCGTGTCGCCATCAACATCTACTTTTTCGATCATCCAGGCCCTCTTCCTACGGAATCCGTATATCCCAGCCTCCCTCGCCTCCCCCGCGTTCGCATCTATACCGGAGGTCTCACCCGAACGGAGTAATCGGGAACCGTTGCGTTCTCGCTACCGCCTCATCTATTCAGTACCACCGCTTGAAAGCGACACAACGAAGGAGGACCGATGAGTTTCCGCGCCAGGGCGAGACGGGTCGGAGTGACCGGCAGCACCGGCACTTGCTGGCTGTTGGCTCCGGCCGGCGCGAAGGACCATCGCTACTCCCGTTGTGTCTGCTCTTCCCGGAGGTCCGCTGGGTCGGTAGGGTCGGGTTCGCTACGGGTCCGACCCTGCCGGTGGACCCGGATGCCGCGGGACCGGTGACGCCAACGGCACCACCTTTCGTATTCGCCGCAGGTGCGGGGAATGATTGCCCCGGTCATCCTGTTGTTAGTCACTGAGATCAGCAACAAGGAGTAGCCATGCCCGCAGTCACCGCTGACACCCTCACTTTGCCTCGGCTAAACGTGGCCGCTGCAGCCCGACCTCGCCGCACTAAAGCCGTGGCTACTGCGCCGCAGGCGTTCGAGGGCGAGGGATTTCCGGTCCGTCGGGCGTTCGCAGGCCTCGATCCCCGCGATGTTGATCCGTTCATCATGATGGATCAAATGGGCGAAGTGGAGTATGCCCCCGGTGAGCCGAAAGGCACACCCTGGCATCCGCACCGCGGCTTTGAAACGTTCACCTATCTAATTGATGGCCGGTTTCTGCATCAGGACTCCAACGGCGGCGGTGGGGCCATTGGTGAAGGTGGGACGCAGTACATGACCGCCGGTGACGGCATTCTGCATATCGAGACTCCCCCGGAAGACTTGGTGATGTCCGGCGGTCTGTTCCACGGCATCCAGTTGTGGATCAACCTGCCGCGCGAACTGAAGCGGACCGACCCGCAATACCAGGACCTCCAAGGCCAAGATTCCGCCTTGGTGACCACCAGCGACGGTGGGGCGCTAGTGCGAGTGCTGGCCGGTGACCTTTCCGGTCACAGCGGCCCCGGCATTTCGCATACACCATTGGCTATCGCCCACATCACGGTCTCCCCTGGCGCTCGTGCCGAGATTCCGTGGCCGAAAAACTTCAATGCCCTGGCTTATGTCCTGAGTGGCTCCGGCAGTGTCGGCGCCGACAGCCATCCCATCCACACCGGACAGACCGCAGTACTAATAGACGGGGACACCGTGGCGTTGCAGGCAGACCCGGTGCAGGAAAGTCGCTCCCCTGCCTTCGACGTATTCCTGATTGGCGGGGCGCCACTGCGAGAGCCGGTGTTTCAGTACGGGCCCTTCGTCATGACCACCCGGCAGGAAGTCATCGAGGCTTTCGAGGATTTCCAGGCTGGTCGATTTGGTCATGTGCCAGCAGATGCGTTGCAGCCTTATCGGCCATAGCTTTCGGCGACATGGCAACGCTTCGGCTAGTGGCTGTCTGGATCGACGGTATCTAAGAAGCCCAAACTGCGGCTGACGGCGGCCACCAGCGGCACCTCATGGGTGCGCAAGAGACCTGCGCCACCGAGCCGGGCCAATACCGCGAAGAAGCCTTCCGCTGATCGGTACTGATCCCGGAACAGATCGAAAGCATGCGGCAGTGCTTGGCAGATCGGCAGACCCAACGTACGCAGCCGGAACGAGTTCAGAATCACACGGGCCTGATGCTGCGCACGCACCTTCGGATCAACCAGATTGCCGTAGTAGAACCCCATGCCTGGATCGATCACGATGTCGGTCACACCATGGGATCCGGCTAGCTCCACCCGCGCAGCGAAGTGATCTGCCAGTACCGGAATCGGATCAGCACCCAACTCCACATCGGTGATCTCGCGAACATCTGCCCCCGCCGCGTAACAGACCACCACGGTGGCGCGGTATTCCGCGGCGAGCTCAAACATGTCCCGCTGGTGCTGAGCACCGGTCATGTTCAACAACACCGCACCTGCTTTTAGGCAAGCGCGAGTCACCTCAGGCTGATAAGTCTCCACCGAAGTAGCCACGCCAGCCGCCGCACATTGCTCGATCACCGGCACCAACTGGCTGATCTGATCGGCACCAGAAACCCGCGCGGCTTTCGCAGTGGTGGACTCGGCACCGATATCCACCACATCGGCACCTTGAGCCGAGGCCACCACTGACATGCTCACCGCAGTATCGGTATCGGGAGCGATGCTTTCCCGGTAGGTGGAATCGCGGGAGAGGTTTACCGTGGCCATGATGGCCGGAATAGTGTCGGTGTCGATCGTGCTGGATCCGATGCGCAACGGCGCTACCGGTGTAGCCAGGGCCTCCGGATATTTTTCAGCGAGCTCCGCCAGCGAATGCAGATCAATCACGTCTGTTCCTCACGAGTGAATCGGGCAAAAACGAAGCCGTCCTCGGTACGACTATCAACGAGCTGCAAGTCGCGCCCCGGCAGCCGATACGACAGCGTGACGTCCCATTCGTCCATCAGACCCTCCTCCTCCAACGACCGGAGCAACACGGAACCACCCTCACAGGCGACCCGGTTGAGCCCCCGCTGGGAGAGTTGCTCTCGCAGCCACGGCAAGTCAATCCGCTCCCCCGGTGACTCCAACAAGTCACAATGGGCGCGAGCCTTCGCCAGCAGCGCTGCATCGTGCCCGGACCGCGTGACCACGATCGGAGTGAACGCCGACTGCTCGAAAGCATCCTCGTCCCAGGGCAAATCAAGCGACCCGGACACCATCACTAACCGTGGCGCTTCGGCTAGACCGGCCTCAGTCCGAGCAGCAGCATGCTCTGGCTTTGCGACCATCGGCCGGTAGCGTTCGGCCCGGAAAGTACCTGCTCCGATTAGCACCGCATCGGCAAGCGCCCTGATCCCGAACAGCACCTCGCGGTCAGCGGGCCCAGAGATGGATCCGGAACGTCCATCCTTGCCATGAATAGCACCGTCTGGGGCCATGACCATGACTGCTCGCCACCAACCGCCCGATTCGGGCCAGGGATATTGATCGATAGCGTCGGGCACTCGCCCAGTCTGCCACCTTCGAGGATCTCTGCATCCCTACGCGGATGTCGTAGCGGCTATTAACACCTGCCGTTCGCTTCGGTGAGTAGCATCAGAGAGTGATGAAACGCCTCATTGGGTCAATCGCTGTAGGCCTCATCCTGACGGGATGCAGCACTGCAGACGATCCGGAGCCGCCCCCTGCTTCAGGCCCAGCAACCTTCGCCATGTCGCTGGTGGTTCCCAAGGAAATCTCGGCATCGGGACTACTAGCGCGTGCCGCCGTCGCAGGTCCAGCGGCTTGCCCCGATCTCGTGGTGACCATCGACGGCGAGAGCAAAGCCCTAGCCATGGCCGAGCGCGAACCTGGCCAGACCACCAAAGGACATTTCGACAGTCTCATTTCCTGCAATGGAGAGATCCCAGCGGACGCCACGTCGGCTAGCGTCAATGGCCAATCCATCCCCGCCACGATGCCCAAAGCAGTCAGTTCGATCGCCACGATGGGCGATACCGGTTGCCGAGTCGACAGCAACGGATCACAGAACTGCACGAGCGCGTCCGGCTGGCCGCTCAATCGCAACGCACAGCAGATCGCCAGATCCGAGCCAGACCTGCTCATTCTGACCGGCGACTACTACTACCGGCTGGCCGACTGCCCCAAGGGCGACGAGAACAAGTGCGGCGGTAGTCCTCCCCCACCTGGTGATGTTGACGGCGCCTTCCTCGACTCGGCTGCGGGCTGGGAGGACGATTTTTTTGAACCGATTCAGCCCGTCTTCAGTAGCGTGCCGTTGATCATCTTGCGCGGAAACCACGAGGTGTGCGCCGAGGCGGGAAATGGCTACATGCTCTATCTCGACACCCAACCGGGCAGTGCAGCATCCTGCGCGCCGCAACCAGACAGCAACGGGAAACTGGTAGCACCACGAATTCTGGAGACAGCTCGTTCGCTGGAACTACCCCTCGCCGACGACAAGAAGTTGCGACTGGCTGCAGTCGACACCAGCAACAGTCTGGACATTGCGGTAACGCCGTGGTGGAAACGCCTAGCCAAACAGTTCGAGATTGCCCAAACCTTCGCCAAAGGCGCGGATGACGCGATCCTGCTGAGCCATCGTCCCGTACTTGGCCTGATGTCCAAATCAATGCCGAAGTCCGACGCTCCCGGCTGGACGCCCTGGCTGTCACTCGATGCCACTGCGGGATCGCGTGGGAAACTCGATCCCTATTCACTGGTGTTGTCCTCCCACGAACATCTACTGCAGATGGTGCAGGTTCCCACTGCACCGCCACAGTTCATCATCGGCGGCGGCGGAACGACGTTGGATCCCCCGAAGGGCTACATCAAGCCGAAATACGGGGCTCTGGCCAGGGCAGATGGCGAGCGTTGGGTGGAGGAACTCAAGCCGTACCCCAAATTGAAAGACCGCTGGCTCAAGGTGACCTGGGGTCACGCGCTGCTGGGTCACACTGACGATGGGTGGCAATTGGAGTACCGGTCGCCCGAGGGAAAAACCATCCAGACGTGCACGGTGACAACTTCGGGCGGGAGCCCTACCGCCAGTTGCTAGTCATTCAGCACCGGGGAATCCGGCCCGACGCCAACCGTCGTAGACGGCGATAGCCGCACTATTGGACAGATTCAAGCTGCGGCTGCCCGGCACCATCGGAATGCGCAGCTGCTGCTCTGACGGAAACTGCGCCAAGACCTCAGCCGATAGCCCGGTCGATTCTCGCCCGAACACCAAAGCGTCTCCGGGCTGATAGTCGGAATCGGTATGCCATCGCGTTGCGGCCGACGTGAAGGCGAACAGTCGCCGCTCCCCCAGTGCTGCCACGAGGGCCGACCAGTCCTGGTGCACCGTCAACGTGGTCATGTCTCGATAGTCCAACCCTGCTCGCCGCATCCGAGCATCGTTCACCTCGAAACCGAGGGGCGCAACCAGGTGCAGTTGTGATCCCGTGTTGGCGCACATGCGCATAACGTTGCCAGCATTGGGCGGGATCTCCGGCTCAACCAGCACCACGTGAAACACACCGGCATTCTCTCGTACACCCCTGTGACTGTCGCGATACCCGTGCTACTTCGCCGAAATCCGATGTCGAGGGCCCGTTGCACGCAAAGGCCCGCTCGCATACCTGCATCAGCGAGCCACGATCACACGGCAGGCCGAGAAGGCTGCCCGGCTGCACGGCGAGGTCTTGCTAGCCTGGCCCGGTGAGCGAAGTGGGCAGCCCAGTTATCAGCGAACAGTCGTGGTTGCAGCCGGGCGAGGTTCTCATTCATGTGGGCCCCCGCAAGACTGGATCAAGCACGGTCCAGGAAGCACTCGCCCTGGCGGATGACAACCTACGTAGCCTTGGTTTTTTTCTGGCCCCCAAGGTCGTCGATGGTTCTCGCGCCGCGCAAGGTGCTTTGTTCAAGAAACGGCGACAACTGTGGCGCACCGCAACTGACGTCGTCAAGCAACGCGGTCCGCAGGATCGAGGCCTCGTCAGCGAGGAGATGCTGCATCGACTGGATCTGCAGCAGGCCGAAAGGGTGGTCAAGACCCTCGGCGGCCCGGATCAAGTGCGGATTCTGATCACCAATCGACCGCTAACCAAGGCCATGCCGAGCCTCTGGCAGCAACTGGTCAAAACTGGCTTCACGAGTGATTCACTTTCGGACTGGCTCACCAATCTGCTGGAGCATCCGGACAGCCCTGACTGGCGCTCGCAGCGCCTGGATCGGTACTACGACCATTGGTCGCAGGTTGTGCCAGTTGACCGAATCGCGATCCTGCCCGTCGGCTACGGTCCGGGTGATCTGCTGCTGGAGTTCGAGCAGCTCACCGGAATCCCGGAAAATTACCTGGATCGACGCACCAGCAACACCTCACTCACCGCAGAACAGGCGGAGATGATGCGTATCCGGAACAAGGAACTCGCAAAGGCCGACGTGCACCTGCGTCGGCACAAACTCAATCGGCCGCCATTGGGTAAGCGAAAGCACGGCACGTCCATTGTGTTGCCGGAATGGGCGAGACCCCAGGTGAGCGCCATTCAGGCCGAGCTGACGGAGAACATCATCGCTCGCGAAGCCTTCGTACTGGGGGGAGCTGAGCGGCTTCGCCTACTTCCTGAGCTCCCGCCGGAAATACCACTGAGCGACAGCGCCATCGAGTTCGCACGATTCGCTGGCCGCTACGTTGCAAATGTGATCGAGATCAGTTCCAATCAGCCTGAGGGATAGCGTTCCGCCGTGGCGCATGTGATCTCCTGGAAGGACAATCAACCTCTTGACGGGTCGCAGGTTGTTTCTATCGTCCTACCGACACGCAAACGCTCACCCCTGCTACCGGCTTATCGCGCGCCTACTCTTGACCCGTGACTCGACTGATTCTGCTAGCGCTGGTGGGAGTACTGGCCTTCCCCGTGCTGGCCAGCTGTAGTCGAGACACCGTTCCCGAAGAACACCTACCTCATATTCGAAAAGCCGCCAAAACGTGCAAGGCGATCACACCTGAACTGCTCGCAGCGCAACTGGCGCAGGAGTCTGGTTGGGACCCCGCGGCAGAATCTCCAGTCGGTGCGCAAGGTATCGCGCAGTTCATGCCACAGACCTGGTCGTCCTGGGGCAGCGACGCCGATGGCGATGGGGTGGCCGACCCGTTTTCACCACCGGATGCCATCCGGTCGCAGGGACGGTTGATGTGCCACCTGCACGGACTGGCGAAAGCATCCAACATTGCCGGTGACCCGCTCGACCTCGCGCTAGCGGCCTACAACGCCGGCTGGGGATCGGTCGAAGAATACGGCGGTATTCCCCCGTTTCCGGAGACCACCGACTACGTCAAAGAAGTACAAGAACGCGCGGAGCGGATCGCCGGGCAACTGGCCAAGAACAACAACTAGTTCGCCAGCTTGGCGCCAACCCCTCAGGTGGCTGTTGATCGCGATCCCGAGCTCGTCAGATAGCGAGCCGCAGCATCTGCGCCTCGCCGACCACTCACCAAAGCTCCTTGGATGGATGGCGTATCCCGGTGGTCCCCCACCACAAACATTCCCTGCCCGAGGTCTACTGGTTGCCGTAGTGAGAACGGTGACAGGGCAGTGGGCAGCGCGTGTTTGATGGGATACGACGCGAGCGGTTGCAGATCTTGCGAGTCCACCCCCATCACCCGGGCGGTGACTTGTTGAGCTCGTCCCTGCGCTGCACTCCCGGGGTGATGGCCCACGGCAGTCGCTGCCAGCAAGGCACGATCTGTTGGCGCATAAGACGGCGCCGCAGCACTCATCACCGCGATGTTCGCCAAGCCACCTAACCCGGTCCCGACTGTCAGCACCCGCTGCCGATTCAGCTCTGTTGGTCCAGCGAAATACCACGTCGTCAGCGCTCGCATATCCGGTACCAGTAGTCCCGGCAGTAACTCCCGTGCGACCGGGGCTTCCGTGGCGACGATGACTGCCTGCGGCTGATACGTTCGCGCCGCCGTTCGCACCGCGCCGGGAGCCACTGAATCCACTGGCGTAGACGTGGCGACAACGCCACGTGGTAGCCCCGCAGCCAACTGCTCCGGCAACTGTGCCATCCCTCGCGCGGGAACTCCCGGCACGCCGCGAACGAATGACCGCAGCACCAGGTCTGCATAGCGCCGGCTAGTCGCCAAGTTCGGATCGGCGAAAACTCCAGACAGGAATGGCGTCATCAGTTGCTGTATCACCGCAGGCGATACCCGTGCTGCTTGCAAGGCCGCAGTGATCGGCTCGTCTGGTCGCTGTCGCAAACTCTCGGGAGATCGAAGGGCACACTCTGCCGCGTACTTGGCCAACGCCAGCAGTCCGGGTGCGCTGCCGGCCGTTCCCCGCAGGGCAGCAATGCCAGCTTGCGGTGCACCCGCCAAGGACAGTTCCAGTTGAGCCCGTTGGCCGCCACGAGTGATGATCGCTACGCCACGGTCAAACTGACCCAGCTCGAATGCTTCGTGGTCAAAAACTGCTTGACCAGCAGGATAGGCCGGGTTGTACAACTGGAACCCGCGATCTAGCGTGAAGCCGCCCTGCTGATCAGTCGCTACTCGACCCCCGACGCGATCGGTAGCCTCCAGAACTCGGACGTCGAACCCGAGTCGATGCAGCCGTACCGCAGCCCGCAACCCGGCCAACCCGGCACCGACAACGACGGCATCCGGTCTTTCAGGCATGTGCCCCAACGTAGCCGAGCCGCTGCTCTCCTGCGGCCTGTGCCGGTGACTTCACCAACGCCATGGTCAACGTTCGCAGCCCAGCATCTGCCACCAACGTGCGCGCGGTGCGAGCTGGCCCGCCGATCGGGCGCTCCCGGAGAACGGTCGTGGCCCACGATGGGAGCGAATCGATTGCGGCTCGAGCCATGACGGCGTACCCGGGCCGCAATGCCAGCGGAAGTGGGGCATCCATAATGAATCGCTTCATTTCCTCGGTCTCTTCGGTGTACTCCAACTCCGGACGAAAACTGTCGAAAACCTGGTCCATCTCTGCCACCGTCTCCGGCGGATCGACCACTCCCAGCTCCCGACCCACGACAGCCATATTGGCCACATAGCCATCGCGGTCCACTTCGCCTGACCGGCCATAGCGTTCATAGGCGGTCAACATTGAATCGACAGTGCCGATGTGCACCCACATCAGTAACCGCGGATCAGCAGCCGCGTAGGCGCGGCCATCGTCGAGGTTTCCCACTACCCGGTCGTGCAGCGAACTGACCGCGGCCACCGCGCCTTGCGCCTTGCTCTGCGGGCCATACGTGGTGATGGCGATAAATGCTCCGGTCCGCTGCAACCGGCCGAATGGATCTTCTCGGTACTGGGAGTGGCGGTTGACGCCAGCCAATGCCAGCGGGTGCAGCGATTGCAGCAATAACGACCGGATGCCACCCAAAAACGTGGCCACAGATCCATGCACCGTCCAGATGGGGTCCCCTGGTTGGAACCAGCCAGGCTCCCCTGTTGGTGTCGCGATCTGCTCGACCACGTCCGACTGCCCGTCACCGGTGCCAGCGAGCACCCTTCGTACCGACGCCGCAAGTGGCGTGAGGAGTGTGGAGATCACGTGATAAGGCTGGCATGCGCCGCTTCACCTCGCATCTTCCAAGATGCACGGCAACTGCGGAAGAGTCACGCTGTCGAGGTGAACATGAGAGAAGCGCTTGCGGAAGTAGCCCAGTCTGGGGCCCCGGCTCAGCAAAAGTTAGCGCAACGACTGCTCGCAACCGACCTAGCCGAGGCTGAGGCAGTTCGGACTGCAACTGAGTTGATCGACGCCTTCCGGCATGATCCTTACCTCACGCGCAATCCCGGCGACTAGTTACTTCTTGGCCGCGCGCAGCGTCCACACGACCGCCATCTCACCGGTTTTGCGATCGTTGGCGAACAGTTCAACTTCGACGGCAAACTCGGGCCGTTTCCCCTCGGCAAGTTCCGCCACCACCTCGTCAACCGATCGAGTCATCCGGGCGCGGGCGGTCACTGGACCCATTGCCACGGCCAGGTATCGGATTTCCGCAGACACTGCGAGCGGCGTCAAAGTGTCCAGCTGATCGCCGAAGTTACCTAGGACCAATACCCCCGAGGCAGACTCGGCCAAGGTGAACATAGCGCCAGCGTGGGGCCCGGCAATGTGGTTGTGGTAAGCCTGCTGATCGGGCAAGGTCATCTCAGCGGTCTCGTAGGTGAGTTCACCGAACTCTAAGTTGAGAGTTCCCACCATCGGAATCACTGTGGGAAACATTTGTTTGACTGCTTCAAGATCCATTGCCATGTCGACAAGGCTATCCGCCTAGGCTGACCTCATGACCGCCACCCCAATCGCTGGGATCGACATTGATGGGGTGATCGCCGATCCCACGCACCGACTCCGACATATCGAGCAACGGCCTAAGGACTGGGCAGCTTTTTTCGCCGATGCCCACGCTGATCCACCGTTACCCACCGGAGTTGCTGAGGTGCTGCGATTGCAACAGACGGGTTTGACGATTGTGTATGTGTCCGGACGACCGAGCTACTTGCGGGATCAGACCCGTTCCTGGCTAGCGCGCCACGGTTTGCCGTCAGGCGATATGCATTTACGTCCCGCCCGCGACTACCGGCCGGCACCCACAATGAAACTGGACATCTACCAACGCCTAGCACTCGACTTCGATATTCAGGCGATCGTTGACGATGACGACCGAGTCGTTGCAACGCTCACCGCCAACGGCTTTCCGGTTATCCACGCCGACTGGTATCTGCCGGGAGAAGGCGACCAGGCAGCACTGACTGATGCCCAAGATGAACAGGGCCGCACCTAGGTCAGCGGCTGCGCCTAGCTACCAAGCAGAGTCCGCCGGCGCGCATCAATTTCCAGTTGTAGCTGGCGGAACAAGGAGTCTGGCAGCGCATCGTTGTCCCGCAACCGCAGCAACTCTTCCTGCTCTGCCCGAATCATTGCCAGACCGACCTGTTGCCGCTGTTCGACCACCAACTCGCCGGCTGTGGCTTCAGTATCGCTGGGATTCGTCATCGCCAGACGTACTTCCGCGGCGGAGCGAAGATTTGCCAGGACTTGTGAATCGATTGGTTGGTCGAGCCGGGCAGCTTGGTCGGCTACATCATCCAGGCAATCCAGTGCCGCCCGGGAAATGGCCAGTTTTGCGCGTCTTAGCTCTGCTTCCTCATCGTCGGGGGTAAGCCGAGCCCAGCGCACTACCGCAGGCAGGGTGGTGCTGAGCAGGAGTGAAACTACGACGACGGCGGAGGTAGAGAAGATAATCAGCGCTCGATCAGGGAAGTAGCTGCCGTCATCCAGCACTTTGGGAATCGTCAGCGCGGCAAGAACCGAGATGGGACCGCGCGTACCTGCCCACCCCAGCACTACCCATTCCCGCGGATGCGCCTTCAGCCGACCACCCACTGCACCCATCACGTAAACGAACGCGAACCGACTAACGATCAACAACACCAGCACCACAGCAACAAAGAGCGGAACTACCGACAACTGGTCAGCCGGAACTTTCCGGAACTCGATCGGGACCCCCATCCCGACCAGGAAGAACGCACTGGACTGCAGGATGAAGGTAAACGCGCGCCAGATGCTTGTCGCCTGCAGCCGCCCCCGGTAGCCGGTGGCAGATGACGTCCGCTGTCCGAAAATCAATGCCGCGATAACAACTGCAAGGATGCCGGACCCTTGCACAAGTTCTGCTATCCCGTAAATGGGCAGCGGTGCCAGAAGCAGCAGACCATTCGTCACAGTACTGTCGCGGGAACGCATGGCGATCTGATGCAAAACCACGCCACCGATGACCCCGACCACTATCCCACCGCCGAAAGCCAACGCTGTTGTTACCAGCAGCTCGCTAGCGACTACGGCCCCCGCTGCCGTGACCGAGATAAAGATTCGCAACAGACTGAGCGCGGTGCCATCGTTAAGCAGACTCTCGCCCTCCAGCACATGCAGCACTCGACGAGGCAAACCGGCTGATTTGGCCGTACTCGCCACTGATACTGCATCCGTTGGACCCAGAACGGCGCCCAGACACAGCGCTGCCGGCAGCGCTAGACCGGGAAGAATCAGCGAAGCGGCCACACCAACCAACGCTGCACCAATCAACACCAGCAAAATCGCCAACGCCGACACCCGTGCCCCGACTCGGCGAATGTCCAGAATCGAACTCGACAGGGCCTCACCGAAAACCAGCGGCGCGAGCACCAGCAGCAAGATCAGTTCCGGATCGAGCTCTGGACCTAACGTGAAATCAGGAAGGCCGAGAACAATGCCGCTAAAGAGTAGAACGAGGGCAGAGTTCCACCCTCGATTTCGGCACAACGCGCCAATAATGCAGGCGACAAGAACAGCTATGCCGAGAGCGACAAATTCACTACTTTCCACTAGTCCTCGAACTCAGTGACTGGTGGGCAGGCGCACACTAAGTTTCGATCACCGTAGGCCTGATCGATGCGCGATACCGGCGGCCAGTACTTGTCCCGCCCGGTGGTCCCTGCTGGATAGACCGCCTGTGCGCGACTGTAAGCACGATCCCAATCTTGGACGAGGTTCTCGGCTGGATGGGGTGCATGTCGCAACGGGGAATCTTCGGCGGTGAACTCACCCTTGGCCACCTGCGCTATTTCGGAGCGAATGGCGATCATTGCGTCGCAGAACCGATCCAGTTCCGCCAAATTTTCACTTTCGGTGGGCTCCACCATCAAAGTTCCCGCCACCGGGAATGACATCGTGGGTGCATGGAAGCCATAGTCGACCAGTCGCTTGGCAATATCTTCAGCCGTGATGCCCGTTTCTTTGGCGAGCGGCCGGATATCGATGATGCACTCATGGGCCACGAGATCCCCGCGACCGGTGAAGAGAATGTCGTAATCCTTGGATAGCCGCCGAGCTACGTAGTTCGCTGTCAAGATTGCGGTTGCGGTGGCCCGTCGCAGACCATCAGCCCCCATAAGGCGAATGTAGGCCCATGGGATTGGCAGAATTCCCGCACTCCCCCACGGAGCTCCTGACACTGGCCCCACCCCGCCGTCGGGGAACCCGCGACCGACTGGCCCGGCTTCCGGGCGCAAGTCATGCCCGGGCAAGAACGGCGCTAGGTGAGCCTTGACCGCCACCGGGCCGACGCCGGGTCCGCCGCCGCCGTGCGGGATCGTAAAGGTCTTGTGCAAGTTCAGGTGACTGACATCGGCGCCGAAGCCACCAGGCTTGGCAACTCCGACCAGCGCATTGAGGTTGGCACCATCCACATAGACCTGACCACCGGCCTCGTGCACCATGTCGCAGATTCGTGAGACTTCATCTTCGAAAACGCCGTGCGTGGACGGATAGGTGATCATCAAGGCGGCGACCTTGCCTGCGTGCTCTGCCAGCAGCCGAGCCAAGTCGTCGAGGTCAACGTCACCGTTGTCGCGACATTCCACCACAACTACCCGCATACCAGCCATTACTGCGCTGGCGGCGTTGGTGCCATGGGCGCTGCTGGGGATGAGGCACACGTCTCGCTCATCGTCGTTGCGCGAGCGGTGGTAGGCCCGGATCGCTAGCAAGCCGGCAAACTCTCCCTGGGATCCCGCGTTGGGCTGCACCGACACTGCGTCATATCCGGTGATCTCCGCCAGCCACGCCTCTAGTTGGGCGATCAAATCGCGGTATCCGGTGAGTTGGTGCAACGGTGCAAATGGATGCAGATTGGCGAATCCCGGCCATGAGACTGGCTCCATAGCCGTGGCTGGGTTCAGTTTCATCGTGCATGAACCCAGCGGGATCATGGAACGATCGAGTGCGATGTCACGATCCGACAGTTTGCGCAGATAACGCAACATTTCCGTCTCCGAGCGGTATTGCTGGAAGACCGGATGGGTCAGGTAGTCCGATGTGCGCCGTAATGATTCGGGGATCGCCTCAGTGACGTCTGCCGCACTGTAGGCCGACACCTCGGCCAGCGAACGACCAAACTCGGGTACTGCGGCGGCCACGCCCTGCCAAATTCGAATGATGTGGTCGCTCGCTGTCAGTTCATCTGCGCTTGCCGCCACCGTGTCCCGATCGACAAGTCGCACCGCTACCCCGAGCAACTCACATTCGCGAACGATCGCTTCGGCCCGTCCCGGCACCTGGAAGGAGACGGTGTCGAAATATGCCTCATGCAGCGGGTCGATTCCCCCCATGCGCAGCCCTTCCGCCAGGGCCTGAGCGTGCGTATGCGCCCGCTCCGCGATTGCCCGAAGGCCCTCCGGCCCGTGATAGACCGCGTAGGAACTAGCAATCACCGCCAACAGCACCTGGGCGGTGCAGATATTGCTGGTCGCTCGGTCACGGCGAATGTGCTGCTCCCGGGTCTGCAGCGCCAACCGCAGTGCGGCTCGACCGTCGGCGTCCTTACTGAGTCCGACCAAACGGCCGGGCAGATGACGTTCAAGGCCCTGGCGCACGCTCATAAAGCCGGCGTGTGGCCCACCCATGCCCATGGGCACCCCGAAGCGCTGGGCCGACCCGATGGCGATGTCCGCACCCAGTTCACCGGGCGGAGTCAACATGGTCAATGCCAATAGATCGGTGGCAGTCACCACGACAATGCCTTGCTCCTTGGCTACCGCGATCACAGCCCGCAGATCCTTCACCGCGCCAGACGAACCCGGATAAGACAACAAAACTCCGAAGGCATCAGCCGGTATTCCGGCCGCAGCAACATCTCGGATGTCCAGTTCGATCCCGATCGGTTCCGCTCGGGTTCGCAGCACTGCCAAGGTGTGGGCATGGGTATCGGCATCAACGACGAACCGACGATTCTTGGAGCGACTCGATCGCAACGCCAGGGTCATGGCCTCTGCGGCGGCGGTTGGCTCGTCCAGCAAGGACGCCTGCGACAGCGGCAGCCCGGTCAAGTCCGCCACCATCGTCTGGAAGTTCAGCAACGCTTCCAGCCGGCCCTGCGAAATCTCCGGCTGGTAAGGGGTGTAGGCGGTGTACCAGGCTGGATTTTCCAGTACTCGTCGACGAATGATTGCCGGGGTTTCGGTGGCGTGATACCCCATTCCAATCATGGGCGCCGCGACTTCATTGCGAGATGCCAGCATCCGCAGTTCAGTCAATACCTCAGACTCCGAGCAGGGTTCTGGTAGGCGCAACCGATCGTCCCCGATACCGGGGGGTAGCACTGCGGCTACGAGTTCATCCAGCGAGGCGAAACCTAGTTCGGCCAGCATCGCGTCGGCCTCATTGGCATCAGGGCCAATGTGCCGGCGTTGAAAACTGAACGCTGCGGGGTCGACTGTCGCTTCGCTACCGGTACTTTCAGCCGGTGCGGCGGGTCCTACGTTCGGCGAGTTCATCAAGCATTCCCTCCGGAGCAACAGTATCCCCCGATGGAGCCTCACCCGGCATCTCGGCCAGCGAGCCTTCAACTTCTGACCACACTCGATCTACTGCGATTCCGAAGACTGCCTGTCCGCCACGAACGATGTCGATGACCTCGTCCTCACTACGGCACTCGAACACCGAGGCACCGTCACTCATCAACGTGATCTGTGCCAGATCAACGTCGCCTCGATCGGAAAGATAGGCCACGGCTGAACGAACATTGCCCAGCGAGACGCCCGCATCAATCAACCGCTTGACGATGCGGAGTGTCAAAATATCTCGGAAGGAATACAGTCGCTGCGAACCAGATCCACTAGCCGAACGGATCGATGGTTCCACCAACTGGGTTCGAGCCCAGTAGTCCAACTGTCGGTAGGTAATTCCCGCAGTCTTGCTTGCTACTGGGCCGCGGTAGCCGAGATCATCGGGGATCGGTCGCATGGGGGCCGAGTCAAAAAGCGCGCCTTGCTCGGCATCGTCACGGTCCACGGGCTCCTCGACCACGACGTCCTCCTTGATTGCTCAAGACTCACCAGTCACTGCACAACTGAGCCCGGGATCCCCCGGATAATTCAGGAAGCAGGACTTAGCGTCACCGCTAAGCTTGTCTAACTGGACGCTAGTGCAGCACTGCTGGCAGGTCAATGACCGCGCCCGAGACACGCCGATTATTACGAATCAGAACTGAAGTCCTCGGGGGTGACGTGATCGAGGAATTCGCGGAACTTCTCCAACTCCTGCTCGTCAGGCACCTCAGCGCCTTGCTCCTCGATCTCCACCGCTGCCTCAGCCAGCACCTTCTCATCACCGACGATCGATGTTTCAGTGCGCAATGCCAGCGCGATCGCATCGGAAGGTCGACAATCCATCGTCTTACCTGAGGCAAAGACCAGTCTGGCGTAAAAGACACCATCAGACAGATCCGTAATGCGCACCTCCGTCAGCGAATCACCAAGCAGGTCCAGCAGATCCTTGATTAGGTCATGAGTCATCGGCCGAGGCGGTATGACGCCCTCGAGGGCGAAAGCGATGGCGGTAGCCTCCACCGTCCCCACCCAGATCGGCAGATAGCGGTTGCTGCCTTCCACCTGCAGCAACACCACCGGCTGATTCGAAGGCATCTCGAGTCTCACGCCGACTACATCGAGGTCTCGCACACCGCCACTGTATCCCGATAGCTCGGCAATCCCCCGCTCAATAGCTGGCGATTCCGAGGCCCCGTTCCAGCGGTGAGTAACCACAGCGGTCACGCACTTTACCGCCGCTCACCGGGTGGACCGGCAACTGTCTGGGTTACCGATAACTGGGTCGCAACCGATCCAACTCAGCGACCACCAGCCAGTAATGGGCTTCGGAAAATGCCTGCAACAAACTCTGCTCGGCGTCCCCGCGCTCTGCCGCCCGCAGGTGCGGCACCGACTGGGAAATCAAACTGGCGTCCCGGGACGCACTGTTCTTGACCTGACGCAAATGCCGGTAATCCACGCCGGAAGCCGATAACACCGCATAGGCGCGACACAGTAGTACTTGGGCTCCAGATAACCGCTCGCCTGCATCGATCTGCAGCACTCCGAAACTTACGAGTTCCCGCAGATCGTCCAAGGGAAGCCCGGACTCGCGCGCCGCTTCCCGCAGACTGAACCGTCCTTGCGGGTCCACCTCCGGTAAAGGTTGGGGCGCCACCGGATCCAAACCCTCGACCTGAACTTCTGGTTGAGGGTTTTCTGACACCTGCTCCTCTACCGGGAACAGGTGGGTCTCCAGCTCCCCCGCTTGGAGCTTTTCTTTGATGACACGTAGCGGTAGGAAGTGGTCACGTTGGGCCACCAGCACGAGGCGCAACCGATCAACATCCGCACCACTAAATCGTCGATAACCCGAGGGGGCCCGCTGCGGTGAAACCAAACCCTCGCCCTCCAGAAAGCGGATCTTAGAGATAGTTATGTCGGAGAAATCTGGCCGCAGCAGGGCCAACACCTCCCCGATTGTCATTGTGGCGCCTAGGTTGGACGAAGCTAACGCACTCACTGAGCTGAAACCTCCAAGAAGATGAAGCGGTACTTGCCCACCTGAATCTCATCACCGTTGGCCACCGCAGCGTCCTCCGCCCGCTCTCGGTTGAGGTAAGTGCCGTTTAGGCTGCCCACATCGCTGATTCGCCAACCGTCCGGACCCCGTTCCAGTTGGGCGTGCTTACGGCTGACGGTGACATCATCGAGAAAAATTGTGGCTTCTCGGGCTCGACCGATCGACACCTTCGGCTCGGCAAGCGGGAACCGTGCGCCCTCGTTCGGACCTCGGTGGACGATGAGCACCGCATCACCTGCCGCCAAACCGGCGAAGAACTCCTCGTTGATCGCAGGAGTGGGGCCGGTGTCAGCGATCGCCGGCAACGTACCCGTGCCCTCACCGGCCACGGCCACAGCCGCGCCGCAGGAGCTACAGAACTTGCTGTCTGGGCCCACCGGCTGCTGGCACTCGGGACATAGCAGTAGTTGGATGTTCGTGGTCGATTCCACCGGTTTTTCGGCAGGCTCCTGGACGTTCATGTAACCCCTCCCCAGCCGCCCAAACTCGGGTCGGTGAGAAAAAACTAGACTGTGAGACCCGGAGGGTCAACCCCAGGTAGAGGTTCAGTCCAAAATCGACCGTCTCCGGACTCATTCCTACAGTTGTGCCAGGTGAGCTTCGTAGCCAGCGGCATCCAGCATGGCCATCGCCTCTCCCTGGACTTCCACGTCTAACAGCCAGCCAGCGCCGTAGGGATCGGCGTTGATCGACTCCGGCGTATCCAATAGTTCATCATTACGAGCGACGACTTTGCCGGTGACTGGCGCGTAGATGTCACTGACGCTCTTGGTGGATTCCACCTCACCGCATGGTTGTCCGGCCGTCAGTGCATCGCCGACCTCAGGCAAATCCACAAAAACAATGTCACCGAGGGCATCTTGAGCGAAATGAGTGATGCCGAATCGCACGACATTATCGTCTTGCCGTACCCACTCATGTTCAGTTGTGTAACTCAACTCCTGCGGGTTCATGTTGCCTCCTCAGTCCTCAGCCTTCGGTCCCCGGAATGGACCGCCGGCTGCTGTCTGAATCCTGTCATGCGCCCGTTTTCAGCAACAGTTCGCCCCACTTGCGTGCGATTAAAGCCAACCGGCTGCCCGTGATACCCAATAAGTCAGACTGCTGACGCTCAAGTTGGCAGTGCCCGGATCACCCGGCGAGCCTGCTCTAAATACAGCAGTGCCGCATACCAATACAGCGCAGTTCCCCAGATCGCGAAGGCCCATCCAAATACTTGCGCGGTCG
Source organism: Actinomycetes bacterium (assembly GCA_022599915.1). Classification (NCBI taxonomy): domain Bacteria; kingdom Bacillati; phylum Actinomycetota; class Actinomycetes; species Actinomycetes bacterium. Next base: position 2,313 of record JAHZLH010000024.1, on the reverse strand, counting down.
TTCCAACCCAACCTTCCACATCGCCCAGCAGCAGCAACGGAAAGGCGTACAAAAGACAGAACGTCGCCGCCTTGCCGAGGAAGTGCACCGGAAGTCCCACCAAACCGCGCTTCTTCAGCGGAGGCAGCATCAGCAACAGGACCAGGTCACGCGCGATTAATACAATGACGAGCCACCACGGAATGATTTCGCGCACCGCGAGTCCGATTAACGCCGCAAGGATGTAGAGCCGATCAGCCATCGGATCCAGGACTTGCCCTAGCTTGGAGATCTGACCGGTAGCCCGCGCGATCTTACCGTCCAGCCAATCAGAAATCCCAGCCAAAACCAGTACTACCAAAGCCCACTCATCGGCCTCCGGCACCAAAATCAACCAGAGGAACAAAGGCACACCAAGCAGCCGGATGAAACTGATGATGTTGGGGATCGTGACAATCCGATCCGTCTGGACCCCGGTTTCCTGAACCTCCACTACTTCTCACTTCCCGGTCGTAGCCAATCGGAGGGAATCGAGTCACCGTTGGAGTCGGCGTTGGACGTTGCCTCCTGGGCTGATTCTGCCGCTGATCGGGTGTCGGTTGCCTGAGTTGACGTTTTCTGGTCTGGTGCCAACGTTTGATACGTACTATCCACCGACTGCGCACGCTCCCGTTTTGAGCGCCGGATCACCAAAAAGATCCCCAGCAGCACCAAACCTGCCCCTAGGATGACCGCTCCCAGCGAGGCGGGGAAAACCACATCGGACTCGTAGCCCACCAAAAGCTCCGCCGCTACCCGTGCGGTGCCGTCTTGATTCATGACCACGACACTGACGTCACCACTACTGGGCGACGTGAAGTCCACGCTGGCGTCGGTACCGACGGCTTGGCCCAGCCAAAAGTCCTGGTCCGCGGGAGGCGCTGGCTCGTCGATGCCTGGGATCACCCGAGTTTCCCACTCTCCTGATCGTTGAGCCACGGCATCGAAGCCCACGCCCGCTAGGTAGTCATTGACGTCAGTGCGGAGTCCGTAGCCCACAAAGAGCGATTGACCAGATTGACCCTCAGCGCCGATAGTTACGTCCCCTAAATCTTCACTCCAAGGAAATCCAGCATCGACGGCAGTCACATCGACCACGATGGCGGAGGAGTCCGGCGAAGTCTGCAGCAGCGGACTTTTGACCTGCAACGTTCCCGCGGTCCCGAATCCGGCGATGCCTAGGCCACCAGCGATCGTCAGACCAACCCCGACCAAGATGAACAGCGCTCCGAAAACTCTGCGCACCTGATCACTACTCCTCGATCAACGCTCCAAGGGCTTGTGACACCTTACCGCCGCGAGTGGGCCGTGACAGGAAAGCGAAACAACACGCCAATCTCTGCAGTTGCGACAGCAGTCCGGAGTTCGTACATATTTCCGTGACGTACCTCATAAAAATCTCAAGAAAGTCTCAACAATGTCGCAAATAGCACCTAGTAACGCTACGGTAACGAACCGTGCCTAGCGAGAAAGCTGTCCTCGCCACGATCAAGGGAATCTATGTTCTACCGACGACTGGGCGCACTTTGCGGTGCGCTAGCCATTGGCGCCGCCCTATTAGCCGCTCCAGCATCTGCTGACTCAAAGCAACCGAACCCACCGCAGGGTGTACCACCACAGCAAGAGGCACCGGCCGCACCGGCTGCGCCCGCCTCCGAAGGTCAACCCAGCAACGAAACCGCTCCTGGTCAAGAAGGCGCCCCCACGTCAGAAGCGAAACCAGGTAAGGGCGGTAAGCCGAAGTTGGCCACTATCAACACCGGGCCATCGAAATGGCAGGGCCGCAAACTGCGTCACCCTCGGGGCGGCAAGTACTACCCAACTGTCATCCGGTGGGCCAATCTGGTCAAGATGGTAATGCGGGAAAAGAAGATTCCGCGCCGGTTCCTTAAGGGCATCCTGGCGCAAATTCAGCAGGAGTCCGGCGGGAATCCGAATGCGGTCAATAACTGGGATATCAACGCTGCACGGGGCACACCCTCGAAGGGCCTACTGCAGGTCATCGCACCTACCTACCGCTATCACGCCAAGCCCGGATACCGAAGTCTCCGCTATCAGACGGTCCCCTACACCAATTTGTGGGCAGCACTGGAGTATGTGCTCGACCGATACGGCAAGAAGAAGTTCAAGTATTGGAATCGCGGCTACAACCAGGGGTACTGACCTCCGCGCCGCACGCAGCTGCCTGAATGCTGTCGGCTATTCTGTTGCAGCGGCACGGGCTGTGGCGCAGCTTGGTAGCGCACTTGACTGGGGGTCAAGGGGTCGCAGGTTCAAATCCTGTCAGCCCGACCA
>JAHZLH010000023.1 GCA_022599915.1 Actinomycetes bacterium | reverse complement strand
TCCGCTGAGCCGCGAGCAAACCGATCGGGAAAGATCTGGTAGGCAGTGCTGCGGTAAACCCATTCCGGGGCACCTGGATGGATAGAGCTGCGAAAGTCTCGCGAGTCGGGCGGATCGTGGTCTCGCTGCCCGGCGGCAGTGATCCAGCGGTACCGGTTGGGGCCAGTGTCGGTCAGAAATCGATAGTTAACCACCGGGTTGTGTTGGGTCAGCGTTGCCCGCCACCAGTCTGCGTGCTCATCGCTGCGGTCGAGTTCCGCAGTAACGGTGAAGGGCTCGCCGTCCAGTACTTGGCGGCACAGCACCCGAGTTGCGCCCGCATCCCGCGGCACTCGCAGGAAAACGTCGAACTCGTCACCTAGTTCGGTTGGTGGCTCCGGCAGGTACAGCGGGGACCCATCATGGAACGGGGCCTGCCACATCGACGGTCAGCCCTTGACCGCGCCCGCCGTCATTCCGGTGACCAAGTACTTCTGGGCCACAGCGAATACGGCAATCATCGGTATCGCGCCAATCAGCGCGCCAGCGGCGAACTTGCCCCACTCCTGCAAGTTTCCGGAAACATACGTCTGCAGGCCGACCGCAAGCGTGGTGTTCGAGGTTTCCGGCAACAGGGTCTGCGCGATAGCGAGTTCGTTGAACACGAAGGTGAAGGTCACAAAGAACACGACGACGAGTACCGGCGACGCCAACCGCAAGATCAGACCGAAGAAGATCCGCACGTGACTGGCGCCATCAATCTTGGCTGATTCGTCGATCTCCACCGGGATGGTGTCAAAGAAACCCTTCATCAGGTAGGTGTTGACGCCCAGTGAGCCACCCAAATAAATCAGCACTAGACCGGCGACAGTGCCCAAGCCGAGACCGGGGAAGACCTCACCGATCTCAGTCATCAAAATGAAGATCGCGGTGATCGCCAATATCTGCGGAAACATTTGCAGCAACACCAACGCCAGCAGACCTGGCCGACGACCCTTAAAACGGAGCCGGCTGAAGGCAAAGGCACCGGCGGCCGACATCAACGTCGACATGGTGGAAACCACGACCGCGACACCTAGCGAGTTCAGAAACCAGGTCCCGTAGGGCAGGGCCGTGTTGCTGAATATCTCGGTGAAGTTCTGAGTGCTGATCTCGGCCGGAATGATGAGACACCCGACCGCTGCCAATCCGGTCTTTTCCGGTGGACAAGACGCGGAAAGCGAGCCGACCGGATTGAGTGCCACCCCGATGATGTACGTGATCGGCAGGATCGCCAACGCGACGGCCACAATGGCGATGGCATGACGCCACCCCAGCACAGTGAGCCAACGGCCAAATCCCATTCGTGGAGATGACCTGGTCACCTCTGCAGCTTCTGTATTGGCGCTCATTGCTTGATCTCCTCCAGACGTTTCGTCAGTCGGAAGCCGTAGGCGGCTACGGCCGCCACGATGATGAAGATCAACATCGAAATCGCCGAAGCGAAGCCGAGAAGTTGCTCGCTAGTTCCGAAAGCCAATCGATAGGTGTAGGTGATCAGCAAGTCGGTTTGGCCGCCGTCAATCGGGGAACCAGCGAACGGCCCACCGCCGGTGAGCAGTTCTACCAGGGTGAAGTTGTTGAAGTTGAACGAGAATGAGGCGATCAGCAGTGGTGAGACGCTGACCATCAGCAACGGCAAAGTGATGGTGCGGAAAGCCTTAAATCCGCTGGCACCATCGACAAAAGCAGCCTCTTTCAGGTCGGCGGGAATCGAGGTGAGCGCCCCAGTCACCACGATGTACATGTAGGCGTAGCCGATCCATAGATTCACCAGCAGCAGCGAGAGTTTGGCCAGGGTGCCGTTACCCAACCAGTCGATGGGTTGCCCGATGATCTGGTTGATGATGCCGAAGTCGGTGTTGAGCATGCCCTTCCACACCAGGGCGCTCATGAAGATCGGTATGACGTATGGCAACACCAGGATCACGCGATAGATCTTTTGACCACGCATCTTCGGGTGCTGCATACTCAGCGCCAACAGCAGACCCACGCCAAACTGCAGTGCGACTGTGCCGAGGGCGAAGACGAACGACCACAACAGGATCGGAATGAAGTTCTGTCGAACCCCATCATCATTGACTACCGTGATGTAGTTCTCGAAGCCGACGAAAACTGGCCAGCCTGGTGTGAGGAATTCGCCGTCGTTGGCTCTGGTTTCACCAAGTTCAGGGTCGAATTGATTAGTCGTGAAGAGGCCGACATCACCGTTGGCGGAAAAAACCTTTCCGGTGCTGACCTCAGTGAAGGTATTCGCTTCGGGGTCGTAGACCACATCGGCGCTCTTTAACTCTGCCCGCGTGGGACTGGAAGCTCGGAGGACGAAGCCCTTGTCCGGCTTCCACGGCACCGCCAGTGCCCGCCATTGTGAGTCAAGATCTGGATCGGAAGTGAGGGCACCTAGGTTGAGCACCTCGTAGCCGGGAACGTCGGCAGTCTTGCCACCGGTGGGAGTATCTACGATTTCAACATCCGTGGTGGGTTCTATGCCTTCGGTGGTACCGATGAATACGTCACCACTCTTGGGATCCTCGATCAGCATCGAAACGTTGCCATCTTGTTCGATCGGAAGTACGTCGAAACTTTGGCCCTTGCCGGCAGACTTCTCGCTCTGACCCTCGATCGCGTCGACGGCCTCATTCTCGCTGATCAGATGACCCGTACCGAGGTTGGTGAAAGATGCTCCGAAAGTGTAGAGCGCTGGATAGAGCTGGAAGGCAAATAGGAAGATCAACCCTGGCAGCAGGTACTTCCACGGCAGTCCACCTTTGCGGAAGTAAGTGATGTTGAGCAGCAGCAGCACAACCGTGAGGAAGATGATGGCCAGCCACCACTCGGCTGCAAACGAAGTAGCGATTGCCCAAATACCTAGGACGTCAATGATCCCGAGGATGACTAGTTTGGCGAGCCAAGCACTCAAACTGCCAGAAGGGAATGCGCCGAACGGCGTTTTTCCCTCTGACATCGTGTTACCGCCGTTAGACGGCGGCGCTTTCGTCGGCACACTACTTATCTACCAATGTTTGAACCCGATCGCGGGGTGAAACGGTGGATCGGCTCCATTTCGGTCCCGATCAGAACCGAATCAGGGGACACAGGTAGTAGGTAATGGCGCACCTACCAGGAAGGCATCAATTGCGGCCAGAGTTTGCGGATCTAATGGCACTTCGCCGTGACCTATGTCGCGGGTGTCGCAGGCACTTTGGATGCGATAATTCTTTATCCCCGGAATCTTGCTGGACTCGGGCGGCCTGATGGTCTCATCGTCTTCGCTCCAGATCGATAGCCAATCTTGCGGCCGTTGTGGCTCGGGGAATGACTCCAGGAGGTCGGAATCCGGCTGTAACTGCTTGCAGGCAGTGGGGCAAGCATTCACTAACTCACCGAGCACCGCTACACCCGTTCCTTGATGGGGGCTGGCCAGGGTGATTACCCGACGAAACAGCTCCGGCTGATCGGAGTAGGCGGCCCGGGCGGTGACACCGCCTGCGGAATAGCCAATCAGGTCGGGCGGGGGCTGTCCTTCGGCAATGAGTTCGGCAGCGCGAGTTTCCACGCGTTGGGCGTATTCGCGAAGGTCACCTTCACCATCGTCGATGTCAATGATCTCTGCCTGCATCCCTTGCTGATCAAGCAAACCCGCGAGACGGCTGAGTTGTCCGGTCCCGCCACCGTATCCGGGGATCAGTAAGACCGTTCCTTGCGGAGTTTCGGGTGCGGCTGCTTCGGGTTCTTCTGCCGGACGGAAGAACAACCACCAAGCGAGAATCACGATGAGGACAGCCACAACTGCAGCCAAAAGTGCCTGAGTGAGTTTCACGTTGATAAACCTTCCGCCCTTCCAGCATGAATGCGACGACAGCAGTCGGCAACCGGTTCAACGAATGCGAGGGGCGCAGGCGCCTCAACTACACAGCGCTGAGCCACTATCTGTTTTGCCAGAGGACTTCGTCGGCAGGAAGTCCCAGTCGTACCCAGTCCCGGACAGTTGCATGCGCAAGACACCGTGGCTGTCGTTGAGTCGCGATTGCGAACCCGTCTCAGTCGACTTGAACTCTCGCAATGTTGTCCCGCCGGTACCAACGACAAACTGCCGGACTCCTGCCGGATCATTTACCCCCGCTGGCGAGAGTGGGGCAAATCTTTCGTAAGCGTGTTCATGACCGCTGAGCAGCAGGTCAGTGCCGTGGTCGTACAGCAATTCATAAAGATCGGAAACAGGAGCATAGGAGCCGTGATGCCCACTTGACCACCGTGGACGGTGCCACACCGCAGCGGTGCATTGCGGTAGTTCACCAGACAGCTGGTCAGCCAACCAGGCGTACTGGTCACTGGTGGTATCGCACCCGCCGATCTTGTCGCACTCGGAGTCGAGCATGAAGAATCGCCAACCGCCGATGTCAACCACATACCAAGGATCAGCCAGTGTCCCGACTCTGCTTCCGAAATAGTTGAAGTAGCCGGTGGCCCCCGAGTAGTACTCGTGGTTGCCGGGCACTGGGTAGGTCTTGCTCTTCAGCGAGCCGAAGTGAGGGTCATAGCACTCAGCAAAGTCACGGTCGGTGCCGCTGGGATAGGCGAGATCTCCGGTGGCGACAAACGCTTCGGCGATTGGGTCAATTAACGCGGCGGTCTGATCAGCTGCGCCCTCGCACAGGCCAATGTCACCAGCAACAAAGACCAGCCCTGGCTGTATGGCCGGCACGCTCGGGGTGTCCGTGGCCGAAGGATCAGCAATATCCACGCGACGTTTAGCCGATCGTGCCGACTTACCGTCCTGGTCTTGGCGAACACGGATACGAAATTTCCAACTACCTGACGTCGGCGCGGTGAACTTCACCACCAACTTGCCGTTGCGTTTAGTCGATCGCTGCCAGACCCGAGTCCAATCTCGCGTACCAGCCAGTGCCCGCTGCAGGACCATCTTCCGTTTGGCTTTGGCGCCCTTGGCCTTGACCCGAACTCGGTCCTTGACCTTCTGGCCAGGCGTGAGGGTGGCGCGGTCCGTGGACCAGCCAACGATCTTCGTCGTCGCCCGTGACTCATCGCCCTTGGCTCCGGCGGTTTCGCTTGATTGAGCGGCACCAACCGTAGGCAGCAAGAGCCCAGCAGCCAGCGCTAAAGTCGCGGCGCTGCTAAGCCAGGCACTAGAGCGGTACATAAAAAAAGTGTCGGCAAACCAACAGGCAAAGTAAAGCGGCTCCTAGGGTGAGGCCCACCACTTAACCATCGTGCATCGCCTGAACGACCACCCAATGACAATCACCTGAAAGGTATAGCGCGATTATCCGCCCGATGTGGTTCCCCACATCGCCAACCGCGTTGATCATTTGTTGTTCAGCCGCAACGAGGGCACTAGCCGACCAACTGTGCCGTCAGTGGTCAAGGACACCTATACTCGCTAAGGCGCCGGATACCTCCGGCCCAGCCGCCTTAGCTCAGTCGGTAGAGCAACGCACTCGTAATGCGTAGGTCATCGGTTCGATTCCGATAGGCGGCTCAG
>JAHZLH010000022.1 GCA_022599915.1 Actinomycetes bacterium | reverse complement strand
GGCCAGTGGCCGGGGGCTTCCTCATTTCTTGATTGGTTCATTGCGTGATCGCTTCATTGCGCTTTCGCGCGCCGAAGCCCTGTTACTAGGTAATCGCTGGAGGTCCGTGCCGCAGACGAGTCGGGTTAGGTGTTCAACCGACCTGCACGCACGCCGCGCAACTTGGGCCGCTGATCATAGAAGTAAACGCCCGTGGCGATCATCACGGCCAGCCAGGTAAGGCCACCAAGACTCAATGGTTCTCGGATGATGCTGCCACCAATACCGAAGACCAGTAATGCAAAACTGACCAGCAGAATCATCAACCAGATCAGCCGCGGCATCCGATTCACCACTTTGAAATCTTCCTTGCTGTAGCCGTAGGCATCCACAAAGCCCCAAGCGACCACAATCAGTGAGCCATATGCCACCACAATGGACAGAGCAGTTGCGAAGAAATCCACACCCGCAGCCTAGACATCCTGCGCGGTGAGCAGGAAGCTTTTCCGCCATGTCGCGCTATTCTCTATTAGGCCGCTCTCGTTGACGCCTCGGTATTCCACCCATCACGAACAACCGGCCAGACAGGAGATGCGCTTTGGCCATCAGATCTTTGCTCAAGACAAGACAACCTTCATCTGCCCATCGTGACGTCAAGATCATCGCGCTGGTTCTGGCAGGTGCGCTCACCTTCCTCGCCCTGCTGCTGGCTTTGGCGGTGCAGACCGGGATGGAGCCGTGGAAACTCTTTGCCGATGCAACTTCGGTAGCTAACGCCAATCCGCTCAGCAGCGCCGTCTCCTCCCTGAGCATCATGTCGTGGACTGCCGCGGCCGCGCTGACCTTGTTGGCGGGTGCCGTAGCTCGGGCCAATCATGCACGAACGGAATCGCGGTTTCTGTTGTTCTTCGGCGCGTGGAGCCTACTGCTAGCTGTGGACGACCAGTTTCTACTGCACGAGTGGTATATCCCAATGCTGCCCTTCGGCGGCCAAAGCGTCTACGTCGTCGGTTACGGCATGGTGTTCATCGGTTTTGTCGTGACGCAATGGGCGATGTTGCAGCGGCATTCGCCACTCTTGTTCTCCGCCGCGGTGATCTTTCTGGCCGGATCGGTGTGCTTCGACACCGCAGCCGACGCTTTCGGGCTCAAGCCAGTCTGGGCCGGACCGACGGAAGACAGCCTCAAATTCATCGGCGTCGCACTATGGCTCGGCTACGCCGTTGTAGTTTCCTGGCGTTCGCTGCGACAAGGCAATCAGCCGGTCAACGACCTCAACAGCGTCAACCACCACATCGGCTGACTGGTCCTGCCAACTCTCGCTAGGCGCTGCCCTTGCGACTAGCCCTGAGCGGCAGTCAACCGCTCGCGCAGCACGGCGAGTTCGTCTCGCAGCTGCTGCGGAACCTTGTCACCGAACTTGGCGAAGTATTCCTCGGTGAGGTCGCACTCCGCCAGCCACGACTGCGGGTCCACCTCGAACAACTCGGCGAGCTCAGCATCTGACAGGGTCAAACCCTCGACGTAGAGGTCACCTTCCTGCGGGCGGTTGCCAATCGGAGTCTCGTCAGCGTCGACCCGACCCTCGACTCGCTCCACGATCCAGGACAGCACTCGGGAGTTCTCGCCGAAGCCCGGCCAGATGAACTTGCCGTCTTCGTCCTTGCGGAACCAGTTCACCTGGTAGATCTTCGGCAGTTTGTCCTCGTCGGTCATGTTGCCGATCTTGAGCCAGTGACCCCAGTAGTCCGCCATGTTGTAACCGCAGAACGGCAGCATCGCAAACGGGTCCCGGCGAAGTTCACCAACGGTGCCCTCTGCCGCAGCGGTCTGCTCTGAGGCAATAGACGATCCCAGGAAGACACCGTGCTGCCAGTCACGAGCTTCATTGACCAGCGGTACGTTCGTCGCACGCCGACCACCGAACAAGATGGCCGAAATCGGGACTCCTGCGGGATCTTCCCAGTTGGGAGCGATTGACGGACACTGCTCGGCGGGAGCGGTGAAGCGAGCGTTGGGATGGCTGGACGGGGCGTCACTATCCGCTGTCCAGTCGTTGCCTTTCCAGTCGATGAGGTGAGCGGGCGGCTCTTCAGTGAGACCCTCCCACCAGACATCGCCATCATCGGTGAGGGCGACGTTGGTGAAGATGGAGTTGCCCCACAGCGATTTCACCGCGTTCGCATTGGTCTTGTCACCAGTTCCCGGCGCAACGCCGAAGAAGCCAGCCTCCGGGTTGATGGCGTAGAGACGCCCGTCGGCACCGAATCGCATCCAAGCGATGTCGTCGCCAACTGTCTCCACCTTCCAGCCGGGAACGCTGGGCTCCAACATGGCCAGATTGGTCTTGCCACAAGCGGACGGGAACGCTGCGGTGATGTACTTGACGTCGCCATCTGGGGCGGTCAGTTTCAACACCAGCATGTGCTCTGCCATCCAGCCTTCGTCGCGAGCCATGGCAGAGGCGATCCGCAGCGCGAAGCACTTCTTGCCCAGCAGCGCATTGCCGCCGTAGCCAGAACCGTAGGACCAGATTTCGCGAGACTCTGGGAAGTGAACGATGTACTTGGTATCACTGCACGGCCAGGCAACGTCCTCGCGGGACTCGCCATTCTCATCCACCAACGGGTACCCGACGGTGTGCAGCGCAGGCACGAAGTCACCGTCTTCGCCCAACTGCTCCAAAGCAGCGGTACCCATTCGGGTCATGATCCGCATGTTGGCTACGACGTATGGTGAGTCGCTGATCTCAACACCGAGCTGTGAGATTCGCGATCCCAGCGGGCCCATGCAGAACGGGATGACGTACATGGTCCGACCACGCATACAGCCGTCGAAGAGGCCGTTGAGGATGCCACGCATCTTGGCCGGATCCATCCAGTTATTGGTGGGACCAGCGTCCTCTTCGCGAGTGGAGCAGATGTAGGTCCGGTCCTCTACCCGAGCAACGTCAGACGGATTCGAGCGGGCGAGGAAGGAGTTGGGACGCTTCTCCTGATTCAGCGGGATGAAGGTGCCACCGTCCACGAGCAACTGGGTGAGTCGATCCCATTCTTCTTGAGAGCCATCGCACCACTCGACGCGATCTGGCTTCGCCAGCGCGGCAACCTCCTCGACCCATTCAAGAAGCTTCTTGTTCTTAGTCGGGGAGTTATCCAGACCCGGCACGCTCATCTTCACTCCGTATCTCGCAGGCACGCCCTCACTCGGTAGCCCGGCGGGGCGGTCCGCGACGGGATGAAGTCCCAGCCGGGCGGGGCGGATCGCATTGACTCTAGGATGCCCGATACTCCTGCGACCGCCAAAGTCGGGGTGATGTCTATCACTTTCCAAGATGCCTAGGCCAGCATTCGTCGGTTATCGGGCGCGAAAACTACTGCGAGTCCGGCCTCCTCGATTACGCGCCATCAGCGATGCTCCGTAACCCTGGGCGCTACAAACAGGGTTTGCGCACCCCGACCGATCATTCCGGTATCGTCGGCTAACTCGGTCGCGGCTAAACCAATGCCACCGGAATCGAGCTTCGTTTCGGACGCCAGCAGGATTCGCTCCCCCTGCGGTGGTCGAAACAAGTGCACGCTGAGCTCGGTATTCAGGAACAAGAATTCCCGCAGATTTAGCACTGACGAAGCACCACTGCCCGAATCGGCGACCAACAGCGCTCGTTCCTCGCCGCTCAGCTCGCGGCCCACGACTAGGGGAACTCGCGGACGGGCCCATACAGTCGCCGGTCCCGGCTGATCCATGGCACCAGCCACCCACCGCCATTCCACTGAATCGATGTAGCCACCGCCCCAACCTTCGGGCAGCCCAGGCCGACCCTCACCGGGAACCGGACCGGCATCGCGGTAAGGCAGTTCCAACTCGGTGAGCCGGATGAGCCAGGCTCGAGCAAGCGCCACCGGGACGGAATCGACGGCCAGTGTTGCCGATAGCAGCGAGACCTGTCTTCCTGGTCGTTCCACCGTGGCGGTCACGTCAACGTCTGCCATCGGAATCGGCGATAACAACTCCACCGTGATTCGAGATAGCAAGGCCGGGCCAACGAAACCGGCCGCCTGCGCGGCCGCAGACATCTCGTGGGCCAGCAGGGCACTGGGCGGTCCGCCGTGCATGTGGTCAGCAGACCAGGGGCCGCGCACGCGGTCAGTGGGTCGATAGCGCCGCTCGGCAAGCGGCACAAAGAAGGCATCCTCCATCCCGGCACGATAGCCACCCACCCGGATACCCTCTGAGCATGCCTCCAAAAATGTGGCCCGCTCCTGTGGCTACCGACCCGGTTCGCGGAACCGTTCAGGTCCCCGGATCGAAGTCGGTGGCCAATCGAGCGCTGCTACTGAGTTGCCTGGCGGACGACGAGAGCACTATCTCGGGGCTGCCGCTGCAGGCGCGAGACATTAAGCTAATGATCGCTGCCCTGCGGGCCTTGGGTTTCGGGATTGAGCAACTGTCGGATCCGGCGAAACGGGCAGTACGGGTAACTCCGCGCCCGATCTCCGCACCAGCCACGGTGGCATGCGGTCTTGCCGGCACCGTGATGCGTTTCTTGCCACCTATCGCGGGTCTCGCCAATGGCGAGGTTCGTTTCGACGGCGACGCCGAGGCAAGAACTCGCCCAATGACGGCGATGTTGACTGCGTTGACTCGCTTGGGGATCGAAATCGATGATGGTGGTCGTGGCTCGCTGCCTTTCACTGTGATCGGCCACGGTGAGGTGGCAGGCGGCACCGTTGACATCGACTCCGCGGCAAGTAGTCAGTTCGTCACCGCCTTGTTACTCAGCGGGGCGAATTTCAGCAACGGTGTTCAGGTACGGCACCGGGGTGGCAAAGTCCCCTCACTCCCCCACATCCGGATGACCTGCAAGATGCTGGCCCAACACGGGGTCGAGGTATCGGAAAGCCTGCAGGACCGACACCGAGCCGACTGGACGGTCATGCCAGGGCCACTGCGAGCACTGGATCGCGTGGTGGAACCGGACCTGTCCAACGCCCTGCCACTAGCAGTTGCGGCACTGGTGACCGGTGGGGAAATCGTTATCGCAGACTGGCCAGCGGACAATTTGCAGCCAGGTAACGAGGTGATCGAACTGCTGGGGCAGTTGGGAGCCACCACTGAATCGGTTGCGGACGGGCTACTAGTTCGGGGTACCGGTCGAGTTCGTGGCATCAACCTAGATATGCGCGACATCGGCGAACTTGTCCCCACGGTGGCGGCAGTCTGTGCTGTGGCCGACGCTCCCTCCAAACTGACTGGAATCGGTCACATCACAGGCCATGAGACCGATCGACTCGCAGCACTTGCTGCCGAGATCAATGGCTTGGGGGGCGATGTCAGCGCCACCTCCGATGAACTACTGATCAATCCGCGACCGCTACATGGCGGCTCGTGGGCCACCTATCGGGACCATCGCATGGCTACCGCCGGAGCGATCATTGGTCTGGTCACGCCCAAGGTGTTGGTCGAGGACATCGAGACGACCAGCAAGACCTTCGCTGAATTTCCGCAGGTCTGGCGAACATTAGTGAACCCAGCGGCTGAGGCTGCGGGGAGGCTTTAGCCTCGTGCCCCGGGAGTACACCGAGGATGACGTCAAGATCCGGCCATCGAGCCGGAAGTCACGGCCACGCAGCAAAGATCGGCCAGCGCACCATGAAGCGCGCCCTGGCTTCGTGGTGGCAATAGACCGCGGTCGCTACGGCGTAGTGCTGTCCGACGACGACAGCCGGGTGTCGGCGGTACGAGCTCGCGAACTGGGCCGCCGCGGCATCGTGGTCGGTGATCGTGTCGGCGTTACCGGCGACACGTCGGGCGCCACCGGAACGCTGGCCCGCATCATTCGATTGGAACCGCGCACTACCGCACTGCGCCGCACCCCCGACGATTCCGATCCCACAGACCGAGTGGTCGTAGCCAACGCGCAAGTACTGGGCATCGTGACCGCAGCCGCGGATCCCGCGCCTCGAGAAGGGTTCATCGACCGGTGCTTAGTTGCCGCCCTCGATGCGGATCTGATGCCGCTGCTGATCGTGACCAAGACCGATCTAGCGTCGGGAGAAGAACTAGCCACCGGGTACCGCGCCCTCGGCGTGGAGCTCATTCGGGTTCGACAGGACGGTCCAGTTACCGATCTAGTGCAACGGCTGGCTGGTCGAATCTCGGTACTTATCGGGCAGTCCGGTGTCGGTAAATCCACGCTAGTGAATCGGCTAGTTCCTGGCGCAGAGCGAGAAATCGGTCAGGTGAACGCAGTCACCGGTCGAGGGCGGCATACCTCCACTTCAGCCGTGGGACTGCCACTGCCCGGCGGTGGCTGGATCATTGATACTCCGGGACTACGCAGTTTCGGATTGGGTCACATCGACCCCGGTCGGATCCTGGCCGCCTTCGGTGAGTTGGCAGACGGTGCCGAGCAATGCCCCCGTGGCTGCGATCACCTGCCACCGCACTGCGCATTGGACGACTGGGTAGCAGCTGACGGCGCGGGCCCGGCAGGAGCAGAACGACTGGCGTCTTTCCGCCGACTGTTGGGGTCGGTGCGGAGCGAACTGAACTAGCCCCAAACGAGTTCTGCCCCGGAGTGACCAGTGAGGACGGTCAATGCGACAGCACCGATGGCAGCCACCACGCACACCACCGCAAACACTCGACCGATGGGCTGCCGGTTGCCGTCACTGTTGCGGTCCATCAGTACCAGCAACACCACCAAGGCCAACAGGCCCAAGGCAGCCCACGGCAGCCAATGACCATAGTCGTAGTGCTGGGCTTGCACCGGGCCGCGACTCTGCAGCAGTTGCTCGCCGCTTTGTTTGGCCGCGAAAGCCGATACCGCAGCAACACTGGCTATGAGCACGACCGCCGGCGCGTACCGCTGCGACCGCTTGCCACTGGAAGCCATCACGATGAGACCCAGCGAGGTGAGCGGGATAAGCACCACGACTGCGTGCACGACTAGTGGATGTAACGGCAACCCGAAAAACTCCTCGGGCATGACATCACCTCCGTGACACGTGAGCAATGGTCACCACTCTTGAGTCTGGCAGAGTTCACCAGTCGAAGGCGCGAACCACGGCGGAAACGGGAATCGCGCGGGGGCGAGTACTAGCGTAGGGGCATGTCAGCCACCGATCCTCAGGCACAGCAGGCAGCCCTCATCGCCCAGATCACTGATCTGATGCCCCAAGCAGAAGCCGACCTCGCCGCGTTGGTTCGAATTCCCTCGATCAACTTTCCGGACTTTGACCCGAAACCAGTGCAGGAATGCGCGACCGCAGTGGCTGACTTGTTCGAAACCGCTGGTGCAAGTCGAGTGAGCCTAGTCCCCGGCAGTTCGGGCGTTCCTACGGTCATGGCCGAACTCGATGCTGCACCGGAAGCCCCCACGGTGATGCTCTACTCGCACTACGACGTCCAACCAGCAGGAGATTCAACGATCTGGGAGTCAGCGGCATTCGAGCCGGTGGTCCGAGACGGGCGGATGTACGGACGCGGCGCTGCCGACGATAAATCTGGCGTTGTCACCCACCTCACTTGTGTCCGCGCGTTAGCAGCCAATCCACCCGTCAATCTGCGGATCATGATCGAGGGCGAAGAAGAGCACGGCGGCGATTTCGAGGAGTGGCCGGCAACAAAACCAGCGGCCTTTGCGGGGCTTGACGCCGCCGTCATCAATGACATGGGTGGCGTGGAACTCGGAGTTCCCACGTTCACTACCGAACTCCGTGGCGTGGCTCAGGTCAAAGTTTCATTGCGAACGTTGACGGGCACCCTGCACAGCGGTCTCTACGGTGGGCCAGCGCCGAACGCACTACTCGCCCTCATCCGGCTGTTGGATTCGCTGACCGATGACAATGGTGACTGCGCAATCGCTGGCATTCCCAGCGGCCAGTGGCATGGTGCCGATATTCCCGAAGCTAGATTTCGAGAACAAGCCGGCGTCCTGCCAGATGTCGCACTGGTTGGCACCGGCACCATAGCCGACCGGCTTATCTCGAAACCAGCAGTGAGCGTGACCGGGCTGGACGCACCGGCAGTTGAGGGAGCGGCCACCGCCATTATTCCGGAAGCAAGCGCCATGATCAGCGTTCGGATTCCCGCCACTGCCGACTGGCACGAGGCAATCGCGGCGATCGAGGCTCATGTCCAGCAGCACACTCCCTGGGGAGTGGCCACAGACATTACGCCAGACTTTGGTGCCGCTGGAACTCGGATTGCCACCGGCAATAATGCCTATCGCGCCTACGCCGAGGCCATGCAAACTGCCTTTGGCCGCGAACCAGTGGAGCAGGGCGCTGGTGGCTCCATCCCCTTCCTCGCCAACCTGGTCTCTGCCTTTCCCAATCTTCCGGTCGTAGCGACCGGAGCGCAGGATCCAGGCGCACTCATCCATGCCCCCAACGAAAGCATCGATCTCGCGGAACTGCATCGATCGATCACTGCGGCCGCGCTATTCCTGCAGACTATGGCTCAATCACGGCCGCAATAGGCGAGAAGCGAAACTCATGACAACACATCAGGACAACACCAGCACTTCTTCCGTGGGCCGAACGTGGGGTGGCTTTGTCTTTCTGGCCATCGCATTGCTGGTCATCGGACTCGACTTGTCGATTGCCGATGTCACGCTGCCGTCGATCGTCACTGACCTCGGTATTGACGCAGACAGTGCCACGCTGATCATCACGATCTTCATGGTGGTGGCTGCCTCATTCATGGTGCTGATGGGCAAAGTGGCCGATCTCGTTGGTCCGAAGAAATCGCTACTACTGGGATGCGTGGTGTTCGCACTCGGTTCGACCATCACCGGACTGGCCAATAGCTTCCCGACGCTGATGGCCGGTCGGGCGATTCAGGGATTCGTTTTGGCGATGGCTATTCCAGCTTCGTTGTCGCTGCTCAATCAATCATTTCCCAGTGGCCGGAACCGCGCCCTTGCCTTCTCGATTTGGACCGCGGTCATCGGTTCTGCCATGGCGCTAGGTCCGCTCATTGGTGGCGCGCTGTCGACCTTCATGTCATGGCGGTGGGCTTTTCTGATCAATGTGCCCATCATGGTCGTGGCTTTCCTGGGCTTGCTCTTTCTCGAGCGGGAGATTCCCGGGCGACCGCGTAAGGGCAAGTTCGATGTACTGGGTTCGGTACTGCTGGTACTGGGCTTGGGTTTGGTGGTCTTCGGACTGCAGGAGGCCGCAAGTCTTGGCTGGTGGTCAGCTACTGGCGACACTTGGCTAGGTGGCACAGCTAGTTGGCCGCTGAGTATTTCTCCCGTACCGATCATGCTGGGCTTGGGGCTGGTGCTGCTGGCGCTGTTCGCTCGCTGGGAAGTGTCGCTGCAGCAGACCGACCGGGAGTCGGTACTGGAGTTCTCGTTGTTCCGAGTCATCTCCTTCAACTGGGGCACCTCAGCGGCAGCCGCGATGACTGCCGGAGTTTTTGGTCTGCTGATGCTAATCCCGCTGTACGCGCAATTCGTGCTGGATCAAGACCCGTTGGGCTCCGGCCTGACCTTGGTACCGCTCGGAATCGGAATGGCACTTGGGGGACCGATCATCACGCGGGTCAAAGTCCCGCCGGTGAAGGCCAGTTTGTTTTGCCTCATTCTCCAACCGATTGCCATGGTGGCGCTGATACCGCTGATTTCAACGAGCGGACAGGGCTGGTGGCTGGCATTGCCGCTGTTGGTCGAGGGCTTCGCGTGGGGCGCCGCCTATGCACTCCTGGTGTCGTTGCTGCTCACAGATGTTCCCAAGGAGATGTCGGGAGTGGCCGGCGGCACTCAGGTCGCGGCTCGACTAGTCTTTGGCGCACTCGGAGGCGCTCTGATCACCAGCTTGCTGCTCGGGTCGATAGCGCAGCAGATGCAGCAAGTTTCGGTAAGCGACCTAACCGCCAAGCAGCAACAAGAGATCACTAGTCTCTACGGGTTCAAGAATCAACTCAGCACACCTACCACCGACTCTGGCGCTACTGCGGCCCAGACGCAGGAGATAGCGGAATTTGACCAGGTCATCACCGAAACCAAGGACGACATGGTTACTGGCCTGAAACTTGCTTTTGGCCTAGCCGCCTTCTTTTCATTCTTGGGAGCGCTGTTCGGCATCGGCCTCGCCCGGCAGACCAAACGGGAGCAAGCAACCGCGGCGCGATAGCCGCTCCCTTCAGCGGCGGCGACATAGTCGCCACCCGCCACACATTCGCGGCGAAATCCGCAGCGGTATAACCATTGGTAGTGCAGAGTTCACCCTCGGTCATATCTCGATCTAGGAGTGGGAGTAGCACCACAGAGCGGATACCGTTGGGGGGGATCTGATGGTGGGTGGTGATGGTGAACAACGTCGACCTGCTACGAGCGCTGCAGCAGTCTGATCTCGCTTGGTTCCTCGTGGACACCGACCATGTCATCACCTTTGCCAGCGCCGGTTGCGAGCGCCTCACCGGCTACGCACCCGCAGAATTAGTAGGACAAAACCTCGATGCTTTTGATCTGGCAGAAGATGGTCGCAACGCACAGTTTCAACGAGAACTAGTGGCCCACCAACAAGCGGAAAGTTGGCGCCGCCGACGGCCCTTACTCCGGAAGAACGGCGAACTTATCTGGGTGGACATTGTTGGCAATCTGTCGCGAGATCACTCCGGCGCGGTCATCGGTGCAGTGGGGGCGGCTCTCGAAGTAAGTCAGGAAGTTTCGGCGCTCGCGGAACGGGATTCCTGGCACGACACTGACCCCTACAACTCCAATCGATCCGACATGCTGAGTCGCAGCGTGGATGAGGCACTGATTGGCCAATGCGTACTAGATCTAACCGGCCTCATAATCGAGGGCAACGGTGCCGCCAGCGAGCTGTTCGGGCGAGCTCGGCCAGATCTGCTGGGTCGAAAATTCTTGTCGCTGATCGCCCCAAATGATCGCGCCCGGACTGACACCATCCTGCGAACTACGGTCGACTCCGTCTCAGCGAGCCAGACCAGCCATGATCTACGCGTAATCAGAATGGACGGTGAACAACGCTGGGTGCGCATCTGGGTAACCGAGGTTCCCGATGCGACCGGAAAGCAACGGTGGCACGTGGTGCAACTCCTCGACGTTACTGCGGAGCAGAAGGCACAACAACGCGCGGACGAGGCCGAGCACGATCTACGATCGCGCCTAATCCGAGATCATCTCACCAGCACCCTCAATCGTGAAGGTATTGCTCAAGCCCTTCACCACTCGCTAACGACTGACCCAGCCGGCTCCACGGCCGTGGTCTATTGCGATATCGATAACTTCAAAGAAATCAATGATTCGATGTCACACGCCATCGGTGATGAGGTCTTGCGGCAGGTTGCCGAGCGAGTGCGCTCAACAATTCGCAGCGATGACGTAGTCGGGCGCATCGGCGGTGACGAATTTGTCTGCGTGTTGAGTGGTATCCACAACAGTTCATCGGTCCTGACCCGAGCCGGCGAACTGCAACGAATCGTGGCGTCGCAACCCATCGTGACCAGTCAACGACCAGTCTGGGTGCAAATCTCGGCTGGAGTCACGATAGCGGGCGGGACGGTTTCGCCCGAGCAACTACTCCAAGAGGCGGACACGGCTCTTGGGCAGGCAAAACGGCGGCAGAGCAAGATCCCGGTGCTGTACGACGATCAGATGCGATTGTCACAGCGCACTCAGTTGGAACTTGCCTCGCTCCTTCATGACGGACTGACTCGAGACGAGTTTCTGCCCTGGTATCAACCGCAATATCGATTGCGGGATCGTGCACTCATCGGTTACGAGGCACTCCTGCGCTGGGAACGTCAGGACGGCATACTGACCGAAGCGAATGGGTTCATCGACATCGCCGAGGACCGGGGGCTCATTGATCAGATGGGCCGTTCAGTATTGTCGGCCGGGATTGCCACCGCGGTACTGCTGCCGTCTGGGGTGCAGATGAGCATCAATGCCTCCCCCCAGGAGCTGTCCCATCCGAACTATCTGGCTCACCTCGCCCAGCTCATTGCGGAACACGGAATAGACCCGCAACGACTGGCGATCGAAATCACTGAACGTTCCATTAGCCAATCGGGACAGCGAGTAGCCCAAACCATCCAGGGGATTGCCGACTTGGGCGTACAGATCCACGTCGACGACTTCGGCACCGGCTACTCATCCCTGGCGAACCTGCGTGACTACCCCGTCTCGGCTATCAAACTTGATGCTTCGTTCACCCAGATGTTGGATGATCCGCGGCAGCACTCGGGTCGTGATCTAGTAGCTGGACTTGCCGAACTCGCAGATCGGCTCGGCTTGGTGCGCATCGCTGAAGGCATTGAGCACGAGGAGCAAGCTTTGGTGCTTCAAGAACTAGGCTGGACGGTGGGGCAGGGCTACCTCTTCGGGGCCGCGCAGCCCGCTGATGCGCTCTAGCCGCAACCAGCTAGTCGACGGCCGACTGCGACGGGTCAACCCAACGGTTGTCGACGGCCAGCCGACCGGGACCGGACCACAGCAAGAACAATGCCGCCAGGAATAGCAGACTTCCGAGACCGGTGTGATAGAAATCCACGTCAATTCTTCCACCCGTGAGAACAGCGACGAACATATTTCCCGCCACCGCTAGCGCCGCAAGTCTGGTCAGCAAACCCAGCACAAGCAAGATTCCACCGAGCAGTTCGATCGTTCCCGCCAGATAGACCGATTGCTCTGGGAAAGGGATCCCATACCGCTCAAACGCAGCCACTAGGTCCTCGTACCGAGTGAACTTCGACAGTGACACCGAGATCAGCACAACGCCAGCGAGCCAACGCACAGCCGTCGACCACCACTGCGCCCCACCCTGCAACCTACTGACAAATAATCGCCGACTTACTGATGTGGACATGTCCACCTTCCTGGTCCGCATACACGCCACCGCAACCCTGGCACGGTCGCAACCGAAACTCCATTAGCAGCCTAGTCGGCTTTCGGCTTGCGACCGGGGAACCCTCTGGTCGCGGCAGCACCCAGTAGCAAGAACAGTCCAGCTGCCAATAGCGTTCTGCGAGCAGCTTCGGTATAGGCATCGCGCAGTTCCTGCGCGGCCATCTCATCCGACGGTCTCGACTCCACCGCCAGCAACGGACCATATCTACCCCGAGCAGCTGCAGTCACCGCATGTTGTGCTTGCTGCCGCTGCTCCACCGTCAAGGTGGAATCAGCCGCAATCGCCTCCCGCGCCAAAGACGTCGCGGACCACATCAACAGTTGGGAGAGCAGCGCAGCGCCGAGGGCAGCTGCTAGGAATCGCGTCCCGATCAGCAGTCCCGATCCCAATCCCGTGAGCCGATCGGGCACTGAATGCAAGCCAGCCTGATTGATGCGGGCATAGGCCACACCCAGTCCAATTCCCAAGACTGCTAACGGGATCGCACTTGCGCCGATCGCGCCGTCGTCCGGCAATCGCCAGGCGGCTATCACCGCCATAGCAGCAGCTGTCACAAGTGCGAGTGCTACCGCCAGCCGATCTCCCCACCGCGTGCCCAACGGCGCAGCCAGAATGGCACCCACACTCCAGCCGGCTCCCAATGGCACCAATCCGACCCCGACCTGCAGCGGTGTCGCCCCGGCCACCAGCCCCCAGAACAGCGGCATCACCGTAAACAACGCGAAGGCGCCGAACAGCATGAGGCCACTTACCGAAACAGCAGCCGGAAAACTGGCGCAAGCGAACAGTTGCGGGTCGAGCAGCACCTGATGCCCCGCCCGGGATCGATACCGTTCCCACAACAGGAACCCGACCAGGCCTGCAGCGGCTGTCACCAGCAACGCTATGGTCACTGCATCGAAACCGGTCTCCGGTAGCCGCTGGATGCCGAACAGCAAACCGCTGACCCCTATGGTCAGGGCTGCTGTCCCCCACCAATCCAGTTCCCGCTCTGGATGCGGGTCATCGTCTCGCCGCAGCAATCGGTTCACCCCGATGAGAGCGATCAACAGAAACGGGATGTTCATCGCAAAGGACCAGCGCCAGGACAAGTCGGTTGCGAAGACACCGCCCAGCACACCAGCCAAAGCAACTGCGACGCCATAGCAGGCACCGTAGGCCGCAAAGGCTCGAGAGCGCTGTTTAGCGTCCGTGAATGCGCTGGCTACCAGCGCCAGACTCGCCGCACCCATCGCGGGAAAGGCAACTGCTTCAGCCACTCTGGTGATCAACAGCACACCGAAATTCGGCGCCAGCGCACTTCCGGCGTTGGCCACGATCATTGCCACCGCGCCATAGCTGAACACTCGCACCCGGCCGTAACGATCGGCCAACATCCCCATCGGGGCCACCAGCGCACCTGCGACAGCCAGGAACAGCGTCATGGTTAGTTCAGCTGTCGGTCCGGATACGTCCAGATCAGACTCCAACGCCGGCAGTTCGGTGGAGGTGATGGTCGCGTTCATCAACCGGATGACAAAGGACAGCAGAACCAGCGACAGGCCCAACCAAGGCGAATGGGTTTTGAGCGCTCGAGTCATCTGGCAAATCCGTTGGATATGACCGTCACAAGATTTCGCCGCGTTATCACTCGCTGATTATTGCCGAAAGATATCCCGTCGTTGCCACCGAGTGGTTTCCCAGCATCGGGCTGGCTACTGGCAGGATGTCGCTATGGACAACGTAGTCGCTGCGGATCTCGATCTGGCCTTACGTATTGCCGACGCAGCAGATCACATCGCGCTGCAACGGTATCTGGCTGCAGATCTTGCGGTAGAGACCAAGTCCGATCTCAGCCCGGTCACCGAAGCTGATCGAGGTACCGAGATGGCCATTCGTGAAATCCTCACAGCGGAGCGTCCTGACGACGGCATTCTCGGTGAGGAGTACGGCGAGCAGGGTGAACACCAACGTCGCTGGATCATTGATCCCATCGACGGCACTGCCAACTACCTGCGCGGCGTGCCGATTTGGGCCACGCTCATTGGCTTGGAATCGACCGATGGGCTGACGGTTGGCGTGGTCTCGGCACCGGCGATGGCTCGACGCTGGTGGGCAGGAACCGGCGGTGGAGCCTGGACCCGGGACCCAGATGGTTCGGAACGGCGGATACAGGTCAGCGATGTATCCACGGTGAGCCACGCCTCCTGCTCGATCTCCAATGATCCTGGTTGGCAGCAACTCGGTGCTATGGCAGCAGTCCAGCAATTACGCACTAACTGTTGGCGGGTCCGCGACTACGGCGACTTTCTGCCACACCTGCTGGTAGCCGAAGGCGCGGTCGATATCGTCGCCGAACCCGAACTCAACGCCTGGGACCTAGCCGCATTGATTCCTATCGTCACGGAGGCCGGCGGGCAACTGACTGGTTGGCGAGGCGACGAGGCCATCCAGTCGGGTTCCGCATTGACAACTAACGGCACTTTGCATGACGTAGTTCTCTCGATGCTGACATCCGAGGGTTCTCTCCACTAGATTCCCTTCCACAAGGACAAGAACTCATCGACTTACCTGGGAGTCAATATGAAACTCGACAAGGTACTGGACCACAAAGGCTCGGCCGTGGAGACGATTCGCCCGGATCAAAGTGTGCGGGAGCTCGTTGAACGCCTCACCGAACGCCGAATCGGCGCGCTGGTTGTTTCCGAGGATGGCCAAAGCGTTCTCGGCATGGCGTCGGAACGGGATGTCGTCAATCGGATTACGTCCGACGGTCCCGCCATTCTTGAGAGCCCAGTCTCGGCCATCATGACCACCACCATTACCTGCACACCGGTATCCGCGACCACAGCAGACCTAATGGAGTTGATGACGAACTCTCGAATCCGCCACGTTCCCGTGGTGGATGATGACGAAAATCTCATCGGTCTGATCAGCATCGGCGACGTGGTGAAGAGCCGGCTCGGAGAACTGCAAGACGAGCGAGACGCGCTGATTCAATACGTCACCGTCGGCGGCTAGCGCTGTCGGTGACCTGCAAACTGGTAGCCCTACCGCTGCCAAATCCGCAGCGGCATACCTGCCTTTGGGCGCAAAGTGACTTCGGTAATCGGCTGTGGCCGCAAGCCGCCGGGGCGTTCAAGTCGAAAACGACGACATAACTCCCGCAGGACGACAGCCATCTCCCAGCGGGCGAAGTCTCGCCCGATACAAAGCCGCATTCCCGCACCAAACGGCAGGTATGCCGGCATTCGACTAGAAGTTACGGCGGTGAATCGGCCGGGATCAAACCTCGCTGCGGCATCCCAATACCGTGGGTCTCGCTGGATCAGGAACGGACTCACGATGATCAGCGCACCCGCGGGAATGTCGTAACCGTTCAATTGATCGGCAGATCTACTTGTACGGGTGATCACCCAGGCCGGCGGAAACAGCCGTAGCGCTTCGTCCACCACCGGAAAGACCTCTTCCAGTTGTGCTGCTGCCGCCACCCGTTCCTGCCACTGCGGCGCTGCTGCGAGCAACCACAGTGCCCAGGTCAATCCACTGGCAGCAGTCTCGTGACCGGCCACCAAGAAGGTGACCACTTGATCTCGCACCTCGCTCGGCGGCAGTCCAGCAGCCAGCAACTGGTCCAACAGCATCGGCGCAACAGCATCAGCGGTACTGACGGCTCGACCTCGTTGCTGCACGAGATTCGCGACCGCTTGATCGAGTTGGGCGGTGCTGCGATCTAGTTGTCGATTCGCCGGTGTCGGAAGCAATCGCGGCACCGTTATCGGGACCCGGGAACGCTGCACCACGACTCGCAGCGCCGCTAAGGTGGCTCGCGCAAGGTCTGCGCTGCTGCCGCGCAGGTCATCGCCGAACAGCAGCCGACCCACCACCCGCAACGCTATGTCCATCATGGCGGCTTCCACGTCCACCACCGCCCCCGGACCTTTGGCTAGCCATTCACTACCCACCAGGTCGGTTTCGTCAATCACGACCGGTTCGAGTCGATGCAGCCCGGAGTGATGGAAAGCAGGTTGCACCACTGGTCGCTGCTGTCGCCACAACTCATCATCGGCGCTCAACAGTCCCTCGCCGGTGACCAGCGACAACGACCGGTACTGGATGGTGTCCTTGCCGTAGTTGCGGGCGTTGCCGACCAAGACCCGTTGCGCGTCAGCTGCTGATGCCACCAGATAGGTCGGCGGTCGCGGAATGGGAAACTGCACAACATCGCCGTATTCATTGCGCATGCGGGTCAGAAAACCTAGCGGATCCCGGCGGATCAACCTGGTGTAGTTGAGCATCTGTGGCCCCGACGGTCCCGGCGCCGTCGCCGGCGTTCCCAGATAGCTGCGGTTCGGGACGGCGCTACTCATGGCAACTGCCAATCCACTGATTGGCCACCAGCCGACTGCAGCAACTCGTTCGCCCTACTGAACGGCCGACTACCGAAGAATCCACGATCAGCGGACATCGGGCTGGGATGGGCGCTTTGCACAGTCGGCCGCCCCGCCAACAGATCGGCCGCGGATCGCGCATCTCGACCCCACAAGATGGCCACCAGCGGTTCTGGACGCGCAGCCAGGGCGGCTATGGCAGCGCCAGTAACCTCTTCCCAACCCTGATTGCGGTGGGAGGCGGGTTTGCCCGGCTGAACGGTCAACACCCGGTTGAGTAACAACACGCCCCGCTGAAACCAGGCCGTGAGATCCCCATTGGCGGGTGCTGGCAAACTCAAATCTTCTTGATACTCCCGAAAGATATTCCGCAAACTACGCGGTAGCGGGCGAACCTCGGGGGCGACGGAGAAGGACAGTCCCACCGCGTGCCCGGGAGTGGGATATGGATCTTGACCGACAATCAGCACGCGCACTTCGGCGGGATCTCGACTGAAGGCCCGCAGAATTCGATCGCCACTAGGGAGGAAGCCCCGCCCGGCGGCGGTTTCCGCACGCAGGAAGGAACCTAACTCATCGAGCCGTTGTTGGTGTGGTTCCAATGTTGGTAGCCAGCCGGGGTGCACCAACTCAACCAGCGGTTGAGGCATGGCCGACCTCCTGTTCGCTGTTACGGGATGCTCGCAACAGATACTGGCAGCAGCCTAGCCCGCGCTGTTGCCAGCACCCGGTCACGGCTGTGGTGGGTCTAGCGACCCAGCCGCCACACCTACTGCCCAAGCACCGACATTCCGCACATCCGGGCTATCGCGACCAACCGGTGATGGACTTGCGGATGAGCCAGTGGGGCCCCTCGCCGGACAATCACTCGCAGAAATGCCGAATTTAGGTGAAACTTTGGCCCAAAAGAGCCGATAGTAGAGGCATGGGTCTTAGGCAGGGCAAGCGCTGGTGCGTGGGAGTAGCAGCACTCCCACTGGCCTTTTCGCTGCTTGCCGTGACCCCACCGGCGAGTGCCGATAGTTCACTCAGCGACCTAGCCCAGCAGGTGGCTCAGGCCCGCAAGAAACTGGACGCAGCTGAGCAGGCGTGGAAGAAAGCCAATCGCGCCTCCCGCGACGCCACCACAGTAGTGAGCGAAACTCGCGGTGATATCGCCGCCGCCGAGCAAGAACTCGCTGACGCGCGGAAGTCGCACCGCAGTAACGGTAAGCAGGCACTAGCCGCCTCAGAAACCGAACAGGAGACCGCCGCAGCAGCGGCCCTGGCTCGTTCGGACATGGTGCAACTGGTTCGGGCCACTTACGTGCATGGGTCCGCGAACGCCGAGCTAGCTGCGTTCGTAGACTTCGCCGCCGAAGGACCCGCAGTACTCAATGCGCTGGCCAGCCATAACGTGGCTGCCGAGCGCATCGAAACCGCGACCGTGGTGGCTGTCGAACGCACCGCCGAAACCGCGACGACTGCCGCGGTCACCGCTGACCAAGCACGCAACCAATCTGCGACAGCCGCAGTCCGTTTGGATAGCGCCCAGCGCGCTCTCGGCGATTTCCGAGAACAGTTGACCACCGCAGCTGCCACCGCACGCAAGAACGGTCGGGGCGCGGAAACAGCCGAAGCCGCGCGAGATAAGGCAGCAGCGAAATTCACCAATGCACAGCAGCAGTTTCGTTCGGCGCTGGAATCTTCCGGTGGCTCCCTGGGCGATATTTCTTCCGCCCCGGGTGCTGCAGCAGGCAACCAAGCACCACTGGTGTGGGACATCTTGATCGGTGAGGGTTTCTCGGAAGAAGCTGCTGCCGGCATTCTGGGCAATCTGCAGCAAGAGTCCAACGTCGATCCGACGGTATTGCAGGCGGGAGGCCCTGGCACCGGTCTGGCGCAGTGGTCGCGAGGCGGCCGTTGGGACACTGGACCGAACAGTCTGTTGGCATTTGCCGGATCTCGTGGGCTCGACCCTTGGTCTGCGGTAACTCAAACCCGTTTCATGATCTACGAAATGGAATCAGTGATTTTTGACTTTGACTTGCCACAGTTCAAACGCTCCAAAGACGTGGTGGCCGCAACCGTCTACTTTCACGATGTCTTCGAACGATCTGCCGATAGTTCCTCCTTCGTGACAACCATCCGCGGCAACTATGCGATGCGCTGGTACGCCACCTTGGCCGGAACGAGCTAGCTGACGATCTTGCCGAATCACGAACAGCGTGGACGGTGTCTGGCTAGGCTCCACGTAACGGCAGTCGGAAGGCAGCAGCATGAATCTGGGTAAAGTCATTTTCGGCTTTTTTGTGCTGCTGGCTGCGACGCTGAACTTCGGGTTTTTTATCGGGGACATCGGCGATCCTGACGTCCACAACGGGTTCGAGTTGTTCGCGGCGCTTGTTGTCTCACTGATAGTGACAATTTTGAAGTTGGGTGATCGCACTCAAATGGGGGCGGCCCTGCTCGCAGCTAGCTTAGTGGCAGACCTGCAACTTATCCTGGCAACAACGGCATATGCCTATTACGAAAACGCGGGCGCCGCCGGTTTCACCACCGCTGAGATGTCTACTATCGTCTCGCTTTCCGGCGGCGCGTTGGTCGCCAATCTGGTCTCGGTAGTGCTGCTCATCGTCGAGACGTCTACCTACAGCAGGCGCTAGCAAACACACGGCAAATCATGAGCGGCTACCAGCACGACGAGAATGAGACCGGAGCGATCTTCATAGCGCTTCGACGTATGCGAGCGCCATTACTCCTCCTCATCGTCGTCTTCGCCATATCCATTTCCGGAATGACACTCATGCCGGGAGTGGATCCAGAGGGCAACACCTGGCGGATGGACCTCTTTGAGGCCTTCTATTTCGTGAGCTATACCGCCTCAACGATCGGATACGGCGAACTTCCCTACAGCTATTCACCACAGCAGCGGCTGTGGGTAGTGATCTCGATCGCACTGACCGTGGTCAGTTGGACATACGTCATCGGAAACCTGCTGTCGCTACTGCGCGACAAACACTTCCGCGAGGCAGTCGCTCAACAGCGCTTTGGTGGCCAGGTCTCGCGCCTGCGGGAGAACTTCATCCTACTCATCGGCTTTGGTGAAACCGGACGAACACTAGCCCGCATGCTGGATACCGATAGCCGACGGATGGTTGTCATCGATTCAGACCCTGCCGCCATCGCGCAAGTACAACTTGAAGCTTTGCGACTCGACGTTCCGTGCCACGTGGCTGATGCTACCGATCCACATGAACTCATCCGAGCGGGTCTGACAAGTCCGTACTGCACGGCGGTTGTAGCAGCAACGGACAGCGACAAAGCTAATCTGGCAGTGACCATGGCCGCGGATCTAATGGTTCCCGATACGCCGGTGGTGGCACGAGTTGGTACTTCCGAGATCGCTGATCAGATGACCGACTTCGGCACCCCGATGGTCATCAATCCCTACGATCTCTTCGGTGATGAACTTACGCTTGCTCTCACCAAATCCGCTGCGGCAAAGCTCTTGGATTGGCTGACGACCAATGCCGGCTCACCGCCACCCGCCGATCATCGACTACCGCAACGTGGGCAGTGGCTCGTAGTCTCCGATCAACATTGGGGCCATTCGTTAGCAAATAATTTGGACCGAGCGGGAATCCCCACCGAGTTAATTGAGCTCAATGAGCTTCGCAGGGGCGAGAGCCACCGGGCTTACCCCTTGCTACCTGAACATACGACGGGGCTAGCTGGTCTGGTTGCCGCGACTGCGAGTGATACCGAAAATCTTTCGCTACTGCGAGCGGCTCGTCGCAAGAATCCTGATTTATTTCTGGTGGGTTTCCAAAATCAGGTAGCAAATCACCCGCTCTACCAGCGTCTCAATATGGATTTTCTACTGATTCCGACAGAAGTAGTGGCACGCGAAGCTCGAGCTCGCATCGGCACGCCCATGATGTGGCAGTTTGTTCAAGAAATCGCAGATCGACCAGATGACTGGAGTCAGACAGCATTCGAGCGACTGGCCGCAGTCGATCGAAACCGGCGACCCCGATTTTGGCGTGTGGATCTGCGAGCACAACTGTACCCGTCACTGGCCCACTGGCTCGCCACCGACGATGCACAGCTAGGCGATCTTCTCCGAGATCCGCAACAACGCAACACGAATCTCAATGCAGTCGTCATGCTGCTGATTCGCGACGAGAGAAATATCGTGTTTCCGGGAGACGACACCGTACTTCGGGACGGGGATCAACTGTTGCTGGCGGGAACTACCGGGGCGCGAACTTCCCTGCAAGATGTGCTGGCAGTTCCCGCTGCTTTCAACTACACCGTTCAGGGTCAACAAACTCGGTTGGATCGAGTCTTCCGGACAATATCGGGCCGCTCCTGACTTATGATCGGGCCGCTCTTGACTTATGTGGGTCACGCAGTTAATCCATCAGTTCTCCGATGAGTCTTCATCAGACTCCTTCGCGATGAGTTCCGGGTAGGCCTCTCGATACCCGTCTAGCGCAGTACGCAACGTTGAATACATATTGTCGCGGCCGATGACGTCCGCAACCCCGTGAGTCGCCATGGGAGCCAACACATCCCGCTTGACTCGGGCCAGCCACAACTCGGTCCCTTGCTCATCTAAGGCCTCCCACAAATCCTCCATGGTGGCTAGCGCGGTGGAGTCCAGCTCAACGTTTGCCTCCATGTTGAGAATGACTACCTCGGTGCCTGGCGGTGCCACACCTTTGACCTTGTTGTAGAAGTCGTAGGCGTTCATGAAGAACAGCGGAGCGTCGTAGCGGAAGACAACCAGACCCGGGATAGTTGTCGTTCGATCCCAATCGTCAATGTCATGCATGCCTGCGGCTTCGGGAGTGAAACCGAGCACGCCCTCGTGGGGCCGTGCTAGCCGCGCCAAGAACTCCATGACCGAAAGAACGATCGCCACGATGACACCCGGCAATATCCCGAGAGCAACAACAGCGATGGCGCACACCGCTGCAATGGCAGTCTCGCGCTTGCGGAACCGCGCCAAGCCAGCCCACTCCGGTACATCGATCAAGGTGTAGGCCGCGTAGAGGATGACACCAGCCAAGCCAGCATCGGGAGTGGCGGAAATAACTCCGGGGATGAGTAGTGGCCCGCCAATGAGGACGGCGATCACGATGATCGAGTAGTACTTGCTCGTTGCCCCTGATGCGGCTGCCAATGCAGTTCGCGAAGACGATGCCGACATCGGGTAGCCGCCGGCCACGCCGGTCACACCTTGAACCGCCGACAGCGCCCGCATCTCTGAACTAGGGTCAGGTGGTGGCCCCACCGCGAAGGCACGTGAGGTGACCATCACATCGGTGAACGAAACGATGGCGATGCTGATCGCCGGCAGAAAGAGGGCCGCCATGAGTTCTAGCGTGATGCCGGAGAGTTGCGGCGTGGGCATCTGTAGCGATACGTCGCCCACTGTGGGAACGTCCCACATCAACCCCAGCAAGATCGCCAGGGTTAAACCAAACAACGGACCGGGCAATCGGGGATTAATCTTTCGACAGACGAGTGACACCACCAGCACCAGCAACGCAATGACCACCGTTTGGTAGTCCGGTATCTGCAGGTCACTGCTGAAGACTGCCCGGATCGAGGACGTGTCCACCTCGTAGTTCAAGATTTTGGGAAGTTGCGACAGCACCATTAGAACTGCCACCCCGGTCAGATACCCAACCAGGATTGGCTTTGACAGCAGATCTGCCAGGAAGGATGCTTTCGCTAGCCAGCCGAGGAAGAGAATCGCTCCCACCATGATGGAACAGGCGGCTAGCGCAGTGAGCGGGTCGACTCCCAATGAACTAGCGGTCGGCCCAACTGCTGCCGCTGCCATCAGGGCCACTGCCGATTCGGGACCCACCGACATATACCGACTTCGACCGAGGAACAGGTAGACCAGTAGCGGCACCACGGCAATAGCGAGTCCGTCCGCCACATCGATGCCGGCCAGCGCACCGTACGCCATGGCCTGCGGAATGAAGTAGGCACCTACGGAGATTCCGGCCAACAGATTCCCGGAGGTGAAGAGAGTCCGCTTCCAGCCTGACGACTCCTGTTTCACATCGGTAGCAGACACATAGCCAAACTAGACATGAACAGCAGTTGTTGCACGGGTTAGAGACAACAAGAATCGCTGATGGATCCGATCTAGCCCCCACGAACACACCGCTGCGGGTAACGGCGCCCTGCCCATCTGCCCAGCCTCGCATTAATCTCGCGCTCAGCGGGACAGCAGCCCTTTCGGTGGTGAACACTCGGCACGAAGCGTATATCGGGAGTGACTCGGGAGACCACAAGTGCTAGAAGTCGCGGAAGTCGGAAACAAAGTCGACAAGCAAACGTATAAGAGCGCCGTCCCAGATCTGCGGCTACACCTAGTGAATGCTGAATACGATCTGCGCGAACATAACTTTCCGGTCATCGTATGGATTGCTGGTGACGATCGAGTCGCGGCCAATGAAATGGTCAATCGAATCAACGAATGGATGGATGCCCGCTACGTCCACACCCACATCTTTGGCGAACCCACAGCCACTGAGGCGGAACGTCCGCGATTGTGGCGGCTGTGGCAGTCACTACCTCCCAAGGGGCAAACCGCGGTCATTGCCGGCGGGCTGATGAGCGCGGCGCGCCAACTAGCCGACGGCGACATCAGCGAGACGGAGTTCAGCACTTGGCTGAACCACGTCACCGCTACACAGGAGGAACTCGTCGCTGATGGTGCGCTGATCCTCAAGTTCTTCCTCCACACTCCCGCCAAGGTGCAGTCCAAGCGGCGCAAGAAGACTAAGAAGGACAAGCGCAAGGGCTGGATGGCCGACCGAAAAGACTGGGAGCCACTGGACAATCTGGGACCGGTGCTACCTGTCGCGGAGCGAATCCTGCGCGAGACAACGACGCCGGGCGCACCGTGGATGATCGTGGAATCGGCGGACGCCCGCTACCGCGATCTCACCGTCACCAAGACAATCCTCGACGCGATGACGTCACGTATGGCGCAAAGCAGTAAGGGAACACCGCCCGCTGCCGACAGTGTTTTTGGTGATCTCGACAGCGGAGCAAATGCGTTGTCCGGAATCAATCTCGACCAGTCACTGAGTCGGGATACCTACCGACGACAGTTAGCCAAGGAGCAGGGACAACTGCACGAACTGTCACTGGAGGCTCGGGACCGAGGCATCAGCACGGTCTTGGGATTCGAAGGCTGGGACGCTGGTGGCAAGGGCGGTGCTATTCGCCGAATCACCTGGGCCCTCGAATCGGGCGATTACCGGATTATCCCGGTGGCTGCACCGACCGCGGAGGAAAACAACTATCACTACTTGTGGCGGTTTTGGCGGGATCTACCACCGGCGGGCAAGTTCGCCATCTTCGACCGCACTTGGTACGGCCGAGTCTTGGTGGAACGTGTTGAAGGATTCGCCCAACCCGAGGAATGGCAGCGCGCGTATCAAGAGATCAACGACTTTGAGGCCCAAATCGCCGAGCGCGGCACCTATGTCGCGAAGTTCTGGCTTCATATCTCACCGGAAGAGCAACTCGCTCGCTTCGAGGCCCGCGAAGAGACCCCGTACAAACAGCACAAGATCACCGAAGAGGACTACCGCAACCGGGAACGCTGGGACGATTACGTGCGGGCCGTCGACCAGATGCTGCTGCGCACCACGACCGACGACGCCCGCTGGCATGTCATTCCGGCAAATGACAAGTGGTTCGCGCGAGTGGCGGTCCTCAAGGCAGTGAACCAAGGTCTCTCCGACACCATCAAAAAGTCGAAAAATACCGGTCAACGAAATAAGAAGAAGAAAAAGAAGTAGATATCAGCGGTCCTACTGCTCCCGCTCGGGGTTGACTAATCCGTCAGTTCCAGTCCATTAGTTCTGCCTCACCTACCAGCACAGCTAGCGAGTTCCTAGCGGGCAGCTGATAAAAACATCGTCGTCGAGTCGCTTCCGCTACCGACCGGAACCCCACCAGCGTTGGGACCTTGCCAGCGTTGGCCGTCCGGACCACCAGGTCCGCCGTGTCGCCCAGGGCCGCCGCGGTCATCGCGGTTACCGCCGTCTCGATAGCTCTCCCCTGGTGCTCCCGGTTGACCAGTATTCGGATCTGTAGCCACCGCGTAAGCAACAGCGCCTGTGAACAGCAGGACTGCCGCAGCCGTGGTCGCCATGAAGACTCTGGTCAGCGTGCGCTCCCGGTAGTAGCGCTGCTCCCAATCATTGGTTCGGGTCGACTGATCGGTAGTTGCTACCTGTTCGGTTATCTGCTCAGTCGGCTGCTGCGTTGATCCCATCAGCTCCTCAGCGGGGACACCGGATTTCTGGTCGCCGGAACTACTGTCGTGTGGCTGGGGTTCATCGTTCATGCGACTACTATCACCGCCGCAGTTGTGGCCGGGGAAAGCAAACTGTAGGAGCTGGGTAAGGGATGCCGACCACCGTTCCTCCGAGTGGTGGATGTGGTCGCCGAGAGTGAGCGATCCTGTTCGTTCGGTGGCTTTTTGCCGCCATTTGCCCTCGATATGACCTGTTCGCGTGATTCAGGTCGCAGCATTCGCTGCCATCTCGGGACGAGACCCGGCCCATAGTTAACCTCAACCTCATTGGCAGCCACCGCTCGATCCCCGGCGAACTGGATCGAGCAGCCTCGGGTGGCCCGCGGGGAGGAAACTCATACGACTAGGCACGGCACTCATTGCGGCCTCAGCGGCAGCGCTGCTGCTCCCGAACGGTCTGACATCCGTTGCAGCCGCCGCGGAGGCCCCGTCAATGCGCGATAAGTCCACGACAAAACAGATCCGGTTGCGTACCCAACCCAAGAAGCCAGAGACCGGCAGCAAATTTCGACTCCGCGGCCGGGCTCAGTCGCTCCCGCCGCGCCATCGGCTGAAGATTCAACAGTGGAGTGGAAGTAAGTGGCGGAAAGTCGCTAGAACCCGCAGCAATAAGCGCGGGCGATTTTCGGTACGACTCCGTGCGCCGAAACGGCAGTCGAAAACCTGGTACCGAGCAGTGAGCACGAAGCCACGAGTCCGCAGTCGTACGCTGCGGGTCCGACTCCTCAAGCCGGTTGCCACTACTCCGGCCATCGCCGCACCGGACGGTGACCCTGCCACTGGGCCGGAGACCAGTAATTCCGCACGGGCAGTTGCCACACCAACTCCAGTCACACCACTGTGACCCCGGACGCTCGCAGGTGGCGACGCTAACAACTGCGTGCTCGACACCAGTGGCACTGCTTGGTGCTGGGGCAAGTTCGGCGGCACGGTACAACTGACCCCCGCAGCCGTGGTCACGGAGCAACCATTCTTCACTGTTGCCACCTCCGCCGGTTCCGGGTGTGGTCTTTCTTCCTTCGGCGCCGCCCAATGCTGGCAAGACGCGGCCGGCCGATCGACCCTGGCGACAGTGCCCGGCGATCATCGGTTCCGGTTCATCACCGGTGGTTCCGGCAACCGCAGCGGGTTCTGCGCGCTCGACGAAGTCGGCTCGGCCTGGTGTTGGGGTGAAGCGCCAGCGATCATCCACGGTCAGGGCGATGAACCGTGGGGGAAACCGCGCCAAGTGGCAACCGGGCTCGGCGCCTTGCTCGATGTCTCGTTGAGCCAAGGGCACATCTGTGTCATCGACAGCAGTCGACAAACCTGGTGCTGGGGAGCCAACCACATCGGCCAACTCGGCAGTGGCGATCCTCTTCTCGGCCCGTCGGCT
Organism: Actinomycetes bacterium; assembly: GCA_022599915.1. Classification (NCBI taxonomy): domain Bacteria; kingdom Bacillati; phylum Actinomycetota; class Actinomycetes; species Actinomycetes bacterium. The sequence goes on along the minus strand of JAHZLH010000022.1, from coordinate 18,896 downwards.
GCCACCCCCATCCCGGTGGTAGGTGAACAGCGTTTCGTCCAAGTCGTTGCCGCCCCGCGGCACAGCTGTGGTCTGACACGTTTTCTTAAACGTTCACCACAATCTCATTCTCGGGCGACCACAGAGCTAGCAAAAGCCCCCAACGCACAGACCTAACTCGAGGCTTGCCTCCTCCCTAAGTAGCTACGGCATCTGGTAGTGCAAGGGAAAAACCAACTAACACGACCAGCCCCTTACTCTCTGTAGATGAACTATCAGTAGCTCACCTGGTACCCGAACCAGCAGCCAGGTAACGAGACGTTCAGCCCGTAGGTACGGCGAAACCAACGCCAACTCGGCACCGGTACTAACGGGCTACCAGCCTTCAACCTGACTACCGTCCCCAACTCACCAGCAAGTAGCGCCGTCGCCTCCGGAGCCCGGCACAGTTGCTCACTGGCGACGGACGCAACCATCTGGTGTTGGGGAACCGGTGAGGTGGGGCAGCTGGGACTGCCTGATCTGGTTAATAGTCCGGCGCCTGCCCAGCGAGTGATGGGAGGTACCAACTACCTGGTGTTACCGCGTGACTAGTCGAGTAGTTGAGCCGGCCGGCCGCCACTAGTTCAGCAGTACTACCCATCGATCTGGGTCTGCCACCGACAGGTACAGCGACTCGGTTCTCGTCATGACCGCCAGTATTGGTGTAGCGACTGAGCCATCGGGCAAGTCAGTGGTGACGTTCACACCGACGATGGCGATCCGTTCCAAGACGACCACCCGACCCGAATCACCGGCAAAGATCAACTGAGTCGGTGTGAGCCGCAAGGTGCCGGGACCCCGCTCCGACCCGAACGCCACCGTGGCGCGTTCGGAACGCTCGCGAGATAGCTGCGGCGGACCTGACGGAATTGCTGACTTCGGCTTGGGCCGGTAGCGCTGCGCCAGCCAGACGGCGCCCGCTATCAGCAACCCGAGCAAGGCCAGCAGCAGCAATCCCCTCATACCTGCACGCTACGGCGCTGCGGCGCTACTGTCGCGGAACCTACGGATTCCGTTCAATCCGAGTGCGCCTGCTGGGATGTCTCAATCTGCCCACCCCGAACGGCAATCGCCGCAGCCAGCACCTCGACCTGGGTCAGCACGTCGGAGCTGAGCTCTTGCTGCTGGGCTGCCGAGGGAATCTGAATCGGATCGGCGCAGCGCACCAAGATTTGCTAAGAATCGGCTACTCGGCAGTTGCAGCGATATTTCGATCTCGCGAAATCCGCAGTATGGCTGCAGTTGCGATGACGCTCCAGACGGCATTTAGCGCGAGGACCGCCCATGCCGACAGAACCACTGAATAGATAATCAGGCTCAGTGCACCGAGCAGGTTCATCAGTTGATAGCGGTATGAGGCCGGTTCGACTCGACCGGTGGACAACAACAGATAGGCACTGAGCACCAGGATGGTGCCGATCAGTCCAAGTAGATGAATCACTACTCCAGGCTAGCCGCTGGTCAGGTTAGTCAGCGCCGTTCAACTAGAAAGCGATCCCGGCAGTTCGAGCCGTCGCGATCTCCGCTGCGGACAACCAACGGGCAACGTCCGCGGTGTTGTCGGTGGTGATCCCCCAAGCCCCGTCATCGATGCAGCTGTCGATTGCTCGGGGATCGTTAGCGGTCCATACCAGCCAATCCAAGCCGACAGCGGCTAATTGCTGCGGTAGTTCCGGCGGGTAGGCAAACAAAGTGTCCAGGCCATCCAAACCAGCACCCACGGCTTGTTCAGCCAGCCAGCCCGGATTAGCCGCCTCGTCGTAGCCGACCCGCTCGCTCGCGATCCCACGCCGGTGCCCCTGACACCAACCACCCAGTTGCCATCGGGGCAGTGTGTCGACGATCCAGTAGGCCCGATGCTGTCGGGCGGATTTCTTCATCTCCGCAATGGTGTCCAGGTTGTAACTGATGAAGACGATCTGTTCATCGGCCAGACCTACCGGCTGCAGGGCAGCTAACAGGTGCGGGACTACCTGTGGCCCTTCCTCAATTTCCACCACTAGCCCTCGCTCGGCAGGTACCGCAGCAGCAACTGCCGCCAACGTGGGAACCGGCTGCGCCGCCCAGCGAGGAGATTTCCAGGACCCGGCGTCCAGCGCGCTGACTTCGGCCAGGGTCAGGTCGGTAATGCTGCGACCGACACGATCGGTCGTGCGATCAGTGGTGCGATCGTGATGCAGAATCGGGACTCCGTCTGCCGTCAGCCAGACATCCACCTCTACCGCATCAGCACCAACAGCAAAGCCGTGCGCTACCGCGGCGAGCGTATTTTCCGGTGGCCCCTGCGGATCGGTTTGCTGGTGGCCGGCGCCGCGGTGAGCTACCAGCCGCACCACGTCGGCCGCTGCTCGCAACGGCCGGGACTCGTCTCGACCCGCCGCCGCCAGCGCCCGAGCCGCCTGGCTGATCTGCGAATCTTGTGGCGACACCGCGATGTTCCTTCCGCCTGCCTGAGTGGGTCTGTGAATTCAGGCTAGGCGCACAGTTTCGCACTCCGTGATCGGCATTGCGCAGCACGGCAGCAGCGAAAGAACACCAAGACCGAAAACGCTACTGCTTGAGCGCTGGGTCTTGGGTGAACCTGGGATCAGGCGCCTTCAACGTCAGGTTGGGGCTGGGCTCAGCTGACTGCTTGATAGTTGTCTCGGGTGGGGGACACTTGATCGATCCGCCAGTGGTCCCGGACTGGATCTGATTACCTGCCTCGCCGTAGGCAACCGCGTAAAACTTATAGATCCCCTGCGGCAGCGCCAAGGAGCCGTACCACTTTCCACCACCGCCCGACAGTTGCACTTTGCCGTTGGCCGCGCCTGAGTACACCACCACCACGCTGGCTACCGGGCCACCGCTGGTAGCGGCACTCAGCGACCATTTGGGAGCGGGGCATCCGGCGGTAGAACCGGGCTGAGCGGCCACGGTGATATTCGTAACGGGGGCAATCTGCGGGGTTGGTTCAGCAGTCTCTTTCCCACCGCCGGTTGTGTTGCCGGTATCGCCGTTGCCGCTTGTGGCATCCCCGGTATCTTCCGTTCCCGAGCCGCCAGTGGTTCCGCCACCAGCGTTACCGCCGCCACTGCTGCCGCCGCTGTTTCCGGTAGTACTGCCGCCAGACTCCCCACCGGAGCCACCGTTACCCCCGCTGCCGCCACCGGAGCCACCATTACCGCCGCCACCGCCGGAGTCACCATTACCGCCGCCGCCACCGGAGCCACCGGACTGACTATTGCCAGCTACCTGGCCACCGGTACCGCCGTCACCGCCCGGTTGGTTGGCATCAGTTCCCTGCTGTTCTGAGTCATTGCCCCGCTGCCCTCGTTCGCCACGCTGGGCCGAACCTTGCTGCTGCTGGGGCGCGCCAGGTTCAACCGTGATCCGGGGGGCGCTCTCGAGTAGATCGTCAATCGACGGCGACTGCGCCTGCGGCAACGGTTGTGGCTCGGTGCCGCCAGGAACCCACACCGTAATGGCAAAGACGGCCGCCGCCCCGAGACCCGATGCCATCAGAACCGCCGCGACCTTCTTGCCTGCGCTCGCCCCTGCCGCAGCTGCGACCTGACTTGCCCCGCCGCCGTCGCCTAGTGAGGCGCCGCCAGCATCGATTGGAACAGTTCCGTCGGAACCGGCACCGGTGGTTCCAATTTCTGTTGCCCCGTCGCCGATCTGGCTCAGTGCTTCGTGAGCAGACTCCGCCGCGCGTGCCTCGAAGCCTTTCGGCAGTACCAACACCAGCGGCAGCGTGAAGGCCGAGACGTAGGAGAGCGCCTTGGTGTGACTACTGTCGCGACATTGATCGCACTCTTTGATGTGCCGGGAGATGCGCTTGCGCAGCAGCGGAGTGAGTTCAGCTCCGGCGCCAGCCACAATCTCCTGCAGTTCCGGGCAATCCTGATTCTTGTCTCGCAGCAATACCAGCGCACTGACGGCACCGTTCAGCGAACTACGGGCGCGTGACAGCCGAGCCCTCACTTCGTTGGGACTGACCGCCATGGCTTCAGCCACCTGTGCTGCGTCGAGGTCGTTGCGCAGCGCCAGCGCCAGGACGTCACGATCTCCCGGCGACAGCGACTGCAGCGCCTCGTACACCAGCTGCTGCGATTCAGACGAGGAAACCCCAGCCGACATGTCGGGGGCGGTTGATTGCATCTCAATCGCCTCCTCATCGGTCACGACCTTGCCCTGATTGCGCAGGATCTTGAAACATTCGTTGCGGGCAATCGCGAACAGCCACGGCCGCAGTCGTTCGGCGGAGCGAAGGGTGTCAATTTTGGTCACGGCCGCCACCAAGCAGTCGTGACTGGCATCAGCCGCTGAGTCCCGGTCTCGCAACACGGTGGTGCAGTAGGCGAACAGTCGTTCCGCATACGCTTGGTAAAGCAGTGTGAAGCCCTCATTGGGGTCGGAGTGCAGCGTATCGACGATGCCGCCGTCATCAACTGCAGGATGCGAACCCATAGCCAACCTCCGTCGCTCCACGGCGCCGACGTCTGAAAAGAGGCCAATCGACACCGAACTGTCGTTTCCACCGCGGTTCACGGCGCCGGTGCTACCGCTACTGGTCCTCCACTACCAGCAGAACGGTCGCTTTCTTCCACAGCTGCGACTATCAGGATAGCCGACACACCGAGCAATAGGGCCGCTACTGTCCGTCCCAATGGTCTACGGATAGTAGTCGATTCGCTCCACGTATTCATGGCTCGCTCCTCTGTCTCGTACTGCAGAGATGAGGGCACCCGCTCTGCCGCAACAGAAAACGAAAAGATTTCCCAAGAATCTGCTCACCGGCCCCAGATCGAGGTGATCGGGGGCCGCTGCCGCCGTAGGTCATCCGCAATTTCCAAGAACTCGCTGTCCAAACACACCGGCCCTTTGGCCCAGGCACTAAGACCCCAAATCGGACATCTTGCCGACCTGCGGCGAAACGATGCAGATTTCCCCGACCGGTTCGTCCATTCCGGTCGCAACAGCCCCAGTTGCGGAATAAGTTGTGGCCAACGAAGGAGTCCCTATGCCATCTCGTTTTCGTGCTGCTGCCGTCGCCCTGGGTTCTGGTGCCCTGGTGCTCGGGGCACTCGTGCCGATGACCACCACCGCCGCCACCGCCGAGGAGGCGGTACCCGAGGCACCCGCTGCCGCCCAACAGGAGGCCACACCGCAACAGGAAGCAGCGCCAAGTCGCGGCGATCGAATCTCCGGAGCCAACACCTGGGATTGGTCAATGCCAGCGCAAATGACGGACGAGAAGAAGTGGGTGGCCTGCGAGGCAGGCGCGGCCAAGCCAGATGGCTCAGCCAATCCGTTCTTCTGTGAGGTTGGGTCACCTGAGTACTACGCGGGTGGTCAATACATAGACGGCAAGGACGGCATCCCCGACGACAAGATGAAGAAGACCAAGTGGTCGAAGGACTCTGGTTACAACCGCTACGGCCCGCTACCCAAGAATGGGAAGTACAAGGTCATGCTGGACGGCTCGACCATCGCGGGGCCCGGGAAACTGACCTGCACCTGGATAATCCAAATGAATAAGAAGAAGACCATCCGAGTGAGTGGCAAAGCGAAGGGCACGTGCCCCGAAAAGAAGAAGCTGAAACTACCCGAGGGCAACTTCAAGACCAAGTTGCAGATCAAGTCCTCCTCCGGATCATCGGTGACGGGTGACGCCAAAAAGCTAAAGGTCAAGAATCACCTGATGGTGATCATGGGTGACTCCTACTCCTCCGGTGAAGGCTTCCCACCGTTCTACAAGCAGAACACCGACCCCAACTTTTCGAATGCTCGCTGGATTGATTGGGACGACAACCGCTGCCACCGCTCCCGCTGGGCCGGCCAGGTGCGCGCCGCACTCGAAGTGGAGAAGACCAGCCCGCGGTCGAACGTGACCCTGGTTGACGTGGCCTGCACCGGTGCTCAGGTTTCGGGTGGCAACCTCGTCGCCAACCAGAAGTTACTGGGAGATTTGACAGGTCAGGGCGGTATCCTGCACCCACAGAAGAACGGCCTGACTAACGGGGTTGACTACGGCTACACACCGGCACAGATCGACCAGGCCCATGCTGCACTTCGTAACGGCAAGTTGGTCGCCGACACGGTGTCCTTCACTATCGGCGGTAACGACGTGCTGTTCTATCCACTTGTGGTCGCTTGCGGCATCTCGGGGGCCTCCACCCTCATTAACGAGTTGCCAGAAGGAGTACTGGAGATTCTCGCCGGGCAGCTCGCGGGATTGATCATCCAGAATGATCCGTCAGCAGGCACACAGGAAGATGTAAAGAGTGAGGTTCTGAAGGCTGTCGAGGCTTCAGGCAAACAAAACTGCTACGGCGCAGCACCTGCCTGGGAACTCCCGGGAACGCAGGCCAATCCGGCGCCAGAAACTCCTGGTACTGCACCCTTGTGGGCCATTATTCAGCGGCAGTTGCTCCAACTGGATCAGCGCTACGACGACATGGCAAAGTGCATCAAAACCATGAAGGGAACCAAAGCTCCAGGCAAGAACGGCAAGGGCTGCAAGACCTATGCCCTGCAGAATGGGGTAAGTGGCCCATCGGCCAGTTCACCGTCTAAGTCGAAGCCAATCAAGGTAGCTAAAGCCAAGAACGTGGTGCAGGGCATTTACCCGGACCTCACCTCTGGCGAGAAGGGTGAACTCCTGGAGAAGACCGTGCAGCCGTGTGAATGGTCAGTGGAGTATCCGGCAGACACCATCAGCAACTACTGGGCCTACAACGTCGCTTACGTAGGTCAGAAGGGCAAAGAGGTACCCATGCCCAACTGGCAGAAATCCGACCTCCCCTACAAGGGCGCCAACCCAGTGATCGATAACAACACCTATACCCCGACGATTACCCCGGAGGTTGACGGCATCAAGGGGCTCATCCAGGAGAACAAGGCCGACTATGGCTGGACGCCGGAGTTGAAGATGCTCTCTGAATCCCGCGGCCATGGTGGTTGCGCTGGTAGTGGTTCGTGGCTCTTCCCAGCTACGTCCGCGGCTGGTGCGAGCGCCCCAGCACCGTACAACAATCCGCCCAACGGTTCGGGCGCCATGCACCCGAACGATATCGGGCAGGAAAAGTACGCCGAGTACATGGGCGCGAAGCTGCTCAAGCGCACTGGCGTGAAGAAGGAGAGCAAGTAGGGCAAAGACCTAACCTCAACAAAGTGTTGGGCCCACAGATCGCATAGATCTGTGGGCCCAACGACTTTCCGGAATCCGAACGTGCTGATAGTTCACTCCGCAACTCAAGGCCGATGCGGACCAACCTCGGCGGCATGCACCGACGCCACGGGCAAGTAGAGGTCTAGCGCGGCGCTAATGAAAAGTGCTGATAGTCCTTCGGGCTGCGCCAACGGCCACCCCACTCCCAGCCACGTCCCTCAAAGACTGCAACTTCTGGGGCACGGCCACCAAACATCCCGGGCCGCAACGGGCGGCGGTTTACGAACGGGCGGCTGTCTTTGTGAGAGGTGCGACCGTTCAGTACGTACGGGTTCTCCAGCGGGTTGATATCAATCGCCAAACCGTAGGCGTGCCGCGACCAGTTACTGCCGCCGGTGACCCGACGACAGTTGAATGCACTGGTGTTGCCCGCTTCAATGGAATCGAAATCACTGCCGCCATAAGCCTCGATCGGAACGATCCGTCGAATCGGAAAATCCAACTCGAACAGCTCCGCCATGATCCCTTTCACATCCCGAACTGCGCGGCGATGCACCACCAACGTCCCGGTCTGAACGTCGCCGACGAAGTCCCAGTGACTGACCTGCACCGTCCGAAGTTTCCGTAACGGCACCGGGCAGCCCTTTCGCCAGACCGCTGGCCGCATGCCCCGCCGAGTCGCTCGATCCAATCGGCTGACCTCAGCATGGAAAGTTGGCCGGTCCGGTTCACTGGTCGGCAGCGCTCGGGAGTCGCCACTGGCGGCCGCCTGGTTCGCGACGTATGTCACCGGCGCGACCAGGCCCACCAGCAGCATGGCCAGCAGGAGAAATTGCAGCCAGCGTCCACCGTGGTGTGTGAGCGCCCGCATGGCCGGAACCGTAGCATCGAATCCCGCCGACCCACACCAGTCAGCGAGATTCCACAACCATCCGTACCCTGAGGAAGTGATGATCACCTTTCGTCTCCACGTGACGACGCTTCCGCAACGGTGGGCGTTGCGGTGATCGGCTTCCTGCGCTCGTATCTGCGCCCCTACCGCACTGCGATCACCATTGTCATTGTCCTGATCGCCATCCAGTCGCTGACCAACCTCTACTTGCCTTTTCTCAACGCCGACATCATCAACGACGGTGTGATTACCGGTGATATCGGCTACATCCTGGAAGTAGGCGCGACCATGCTCGGCCTAACCCTGGCCCTGGGCGTGGTCTCAGTGATCGCGGTTTACTTCAGTGCGCGCACGGCCATGGGCTTCGGCCGCGACGTCCGCAAGTCGCTATTCCGCTCGGTGGAGTCGCTGTCGCTGCGCGAAGTCAACGAGTTCGGTGCCCCCTCGCTCATTACCCGCAATACTAACGATGTCCAACAGGTTCAGATGCTGGTCCTAGTGGGACTCACCATCTTGATCTCCGCGCCACTGACTGCCATTGGCGGCGTGATCATGGCGCTGCGCACCAACCTGCAGCTGTCCGCTCTACTGTTGGTGATCGTGCCGATCATGGCGGTGGTTATCGGAGCCATCGTGTCCCGCGCCGTGCCACTATTTCGTTCCGTTCAGACGAAAATCGACACCATCAACGCAGTCTTGCGGGAAAACCTGTCGGGCATTCGGGTCATCCGCGCGTTTGTGCGCACCCGCAGTGAGGAGGAACGCTTTGAGGCGGCAAACGACGATCTCACTGACACCTCACTGCGGGTGGCGCGACTGTTCGCGCTGATGATGCCGCTGTTAATGCTGGTCTTCAATATCTCCTCGGTGGCGGTGATCTGGTTTGGCGGCGGCCTGGTGGACAGCGGCGAGATTCAGATCGGTGATCTGACGGCGTTCCTGGCGTACATCATGCAGATCCTGTTCAGCGTGATGATGGCGGTGATGCTGATGACTATGGTGCCGCGGGCAGCAGCCTCAGCTGAACGCATCCAGGAAGTACTCGCCACTCAACCGGAGATCGTCGACCCGGAATCCCCCGTCACACCAGCCCAGCATGCTGGTGAAATCGAACTGCGGGAGGTGGAGTTTCGCTATGCCGGTGCGCAAGAACCGGTGCTGTGTCATGTCTCGTTCACTATCCGACCGGGTCAGGTGACGGCGATTGTTGGCGGAACTGGGTCGGGAAAAACGACCCTAGTCAATCTGCTGACCCGGCTATACGACGTGACCGGTGGCGCAATCCTGGTCGACGGTGTCGATATCCGAGAGCAAGCTCAAGAAGAGTTATGGTCGCGGTTCGGTCTGGTCCCGCAGAAAGCGTTCCTGTTCCGGGGAACTGTTGCCAGTAACATTCGTTTCGGCGCCGAGAATGCCAGCGATGCACAACTATGGCAGGCATTGCAGATCGCGCAGGCGGACAGTTTCGTCTCGCAGATGCCAGATGGGATCGACTCCGAAATCGACCAGGGAGGTACCAATGTCTCCGGTGGTCAACGGCAGCGACTGGCCATCGCGCGAGCGCTCGTGCGGCAGGCACCTGTCTACGTTTTCGATGACAGTTTCTCCGCGCTGGACTACGCCACCGATGCTCGCCTCCGCGCGGCCTTGCGAAGCCAGACCGCCGAAGCCGCGGTGGTGGTCGTGGCGCAACGGATTAGCACCATCCGCGATGCCGACCAGATCGTGGTGCTTGATGAGGGCACAGTGGCTGGCATCGGCCGTCACGAAGAGTTGATGCAGGACTGCCCCACCTACTCCGAGATCGTGCTGTCACAGCTGACCGAGACGGAGGCCACCCGATGAGCCGCACCGCACCAAACCGCACCATGACCGAGCGCCCTGGTTCGCCGTTGGGTCGAGGCCCGGGCAGCCTGGGCATGACCTTGCCAGCCGAGAAGGCACGTGACTTCACTGGTTCGTTGCGACGACTACTCCGGATGCTCCGGCCCCAGCGACTACTGATCACCATCGTCATGGCCTTGGCACTGGGCAGCGTATTTTTCTCCGTTCTGGGGCCGTTGCTCTTGGGGATGGCTACCAACATCGTGTTTTCCGGCGTCACCGGTCGCGATCTACCGCCGGGATTGACCCAACAGCAAGCCGAAGAGCAACTGCGGGCCGAAGGTCAGGTAGAACGCGCGGACATGCTAGCCAGCATGACGCTCACTGATGGTGTTGATTTCAACGCCTTGGCGCGGGTTACCGTGCTGGCCGCGGTCGTGTATTTAATCAGCGCAATTTTCTCCTGGGGGCAGAACTACATCATGGCCGGCGTCACGCAACGCACCATTCATCAATTGCGGGAAGACGTCGACACCAAGCTGGGCCGACTGCCGTTGAAGTATTTCGATAGTCAATCTCGCGGTGATGTATTGAGCCGGGTGACGAACGACATCGACAACATTTCCACCACCCTGCAGCAGGCGCTGACACAAGCCATCACCAGTCTGCTGACCGTATTGGGCGTACTGCTGGTCATGATCTGGATCAGTCCACTGCTGGCACTGATCTCGGTGCTGACAGTGCCGCTATCCTTCCTGACTACAGTGCTGATCGCCAAGCGCTCCCAACGACAGTTCGTGGGGCAATGGCATTGGACAGGTGAAGTCAACGGAGTCGTGGAAGAGATGTACACCGGCCACGAGCTGGTCAAGGTGTACGGCCACCGACCCCGGGCGATCGCGCAGTTCGATGAGGCCAACGAAAAAATGTTTGCTAATAGTTTCAAGGCCCAGTTCATCTCCGGCATCATCCAGCCCGCGATGATGCTGATTTCCAACCTGAACTATGTGGCGATTGCCGTCGTCGGTGGGATGCGGGTGGCCACCGGAGCTATCTCGTTGGGCGAGGTCCAAGCCTTCATCCAATACTCCCGGCAGTTCACGATGCCGATCACCCAACTAGCCAGCATCACGAACTTGTTGCAGTCTGGGATTGCCTCCGCCGAGCGAGTTTTCCAGCTACTGGATGCTGGTGAAGAGGAGCCCGACCCCCAGCAGCCGACGCGTATCGGTCGACCCCGAGGGGATGTGCAACTCACCGATGTGGACTTCCGCTACTCCCCCGACGTGCCGCTGATCGAGAACCTCAATCTGCATGCTCGCCCTGGCGAGACGGTAGCGATCGTTGGACCTACAGGTGCCGGGAAAACGACAGTCGTCAATTTGCTGATGCGGTTCTACGAGATTGATGGAGGCCGAATTTCCATCGACGGTGTCGATACCCAGGCCATGACTCGAGACGATGTCCGCCGGTGTTTCGGAATGGTGCTGCAAGACACCTGGCTGTTCCGCGGCACCATCACCGCGAATATCGGCTACGGCGCTATCGATCCCACCAAGGCGCAGATCCGTGCCGCCGCAGAGGCCGCCCGAGCCGATCACTTCATCTGCACCTTGCCTGACGGCTACGACACCGAACTGGATGATGAGGCCGCAAATCTATCCGCAGGTGAGCGGCAACTCCTCACCATCGCGCGCGCCTTCCTAGCCGACCCTGCCATTCTCATCTTGGACGAAGCCACGAGTTCGGTGGACACTCGCACTGAGGTGTTGATTCAGGAGGGCATGGCTCAACTGCGACAGGATCGCACGAGCTTCATCATTGCCCATCGGCTCAGCACTATTCGCGATGCCGACACCATTGTGGTCATGGATGGCGGCCGTATCGTCGAGCAAGGCAATCACGAGGAACTGCTCGCCGCCCACGGGTTCTACTACGACTTGTACACCAGTCAGTTCCTAGCGAGCTACGACCAAGACGCAGACACCACTGACGCAAACTCACCTGGGTAGCACCTTATTGAGGCTGCAGTTGCGGAACTCGAAAGTCAGTCGGTTGTGATCCCGCTGGACTAAATCCGCTTCTGCGCCAACGTCACCGCTACCTCGACAGCCTCACCGGGTGAGCCTGTCAACTGCGGTCCTGGCTCGGGCGCCTGCCAGCCACCCAGTTGGACGATTGGCACCCCGGTCCGGATAGCCAGAGCCACTTCGCTCCAGGTACCCCAACTACCCCCAATACAGATCACCGCGTCGCTGGCACGGACCACCAAGGCGTTGCGCATCTCACCCAGTCCGGTGGGCAACGCGAAGGTGAGGTGGTCATTGCCCGCCGAGCGATCCTCACCAGGAAGGATTCCAATCACCAGGCCACCGTGGCTCGCCGCTCCCCGGGAGACCGCGGCCATCACCCCATCGAGACCACCGTTCACGACCGAGCAACCTCGCTGGGCGAGCAGTCCACCGACTTCTTCTGCCCAAGCGACATCGGCCTCGTCGGCACCGAGCCCCGGGCCGATGACGCCAATAACCGGAGTTGGTGACTGCGCGCTCAAGCAGTCACTCCGGTCCGGTCCAAGAGTTCGTCTACCGACTCATCGAAATAGCGCAGGATCATCTCGGGATCATTCGTAATGCCGGCATCACTGTGCACGGAAAAATTCAACTCCCCGTCGAGGGTGAAGATGCCGAACGACAAATTCATATTGCCGGAGACCCCACCCATCCCCCACATGCCGAGCACCTGCGAGCCACAAATGTAGATCGGGTGCCGTGGCCCGGGCACGTTGGTAGTCACGCCGATTGAGTGCATCTGGTTTAACTTATGAATGGTCCGCTCGACCTCGGCAGTTCCCAACGCCGTCACCGACATCAGCCCGAAGGACACCACTGGCATCGGCGACACCTTCAACTCGTCGAGTCGGGCTTTCACCTCTGCTAGTTGGTCCATGGCATCGGCAATACCAACTGGCAGCAACACTGGAATGAGGCCAAATCGGTTTCCCAACTGCTTGGGCAACGGTTCACCAGGTTTGCGCAAACTCACTGGCACCGAGGTGAGGAGATCCGCCACCGTCAGATCATTGTGGTTGACCAAATACTTGCGCAGCGCATTGGTCAGGGCGGCCAACAACACGTCATTGATGGTGGCTCCAGCGGCACGCCCGGCATCCTTGATGGGCTGCAACGGTCGCGGCTCGTTCCAATCCACCATCTTGTTGCCGGATACCTTGCCATGCAGCATGGTCGATCCCGGCAGTGTCGGCGTGGCAAAGTCCCAGGCGGCCTTGGCGCCTTCGACGGCGGTCCCCGCGGTTTGGCCAATCTTCCCTACCCGATCGCTGATTTGATTCCAGCCATCAGCGATCTGCTCGGCGACATCACTGCCGAACTCCGCGAAGTTGCTGGGGTCAAGGTCGATGGTGAGGGTGTCTCCCTCGTCGTCACCAGCGATCATCGCGGGGATTCGCCGCACCTTCTCACCGAGGGAGGACACCGCGTCCACCGCTGGCGCAACAGCGCTGGACAGCACGTCACGTTTGCGCTGCCGCTCCTTGTGGACGGTCTCCGGCCGCTCGAGATTCTCGTCTTCATCGGCCAGCGAGAGCACGACTCGCACCAACGACCAACCGTCGGCGATCGAATGCTGGATCCGGCAATGAAAGGCCGTCCCACCTTGATAGTTCTGAAACTGGTAGATCTTCCACAGCGGACGATCCCGATCCAACAACTGCCCCCGTTGCTCACTGACTATGGCGCGCAGCTGCTCTTTGTCTCCCGGTGGGTCAAGCTCAACCACCTCTAGGTGATGGGCGAGATCAAATTCCGGATCGTCCTCCCATGACGGCAGATAGAGCGGATTCCGAGAGCTACGAAGCCGGCGGCTGAACGTGGGAAAGGTATCGACGATCCGCTGCTGTACGATATCGCGGAATTGGTCTGGGTCGACCAGTGACTTGGTCCACGCCACTGCCGAGACCGTCTGATTGTTGCGGCCCCATTCGCTGTAGAGCCACGCCGCGTCTGCCGGGGATAGTCTGCGCTCAGCCATGTCATCTCCTCTGTCTACCTGCCGGAATCCTAGGGAGAAGTCAGCGCGGACACCTGCGGAGCAGGAAGATAATCAGGTTGCGAATCTTTGTCAGGTTCGAAACGCTAGCGGCAACTGAGAGGCGCACCGTGAACCAACCGGGTGACGAAACAACCAGCCAAGCTGACAAGCAACTCGACGAGGACTTGATTCTGCTCGGAGACATCCTCAACGCAACCATTCAGCGGCAAGAAGGCGACGATGTCGCTGCCCTGGTAGCGCGGCTGCGGTCTGAGGACCCGGCCGCAGCCCTGACCGGAGTCGAACTGCCCGATGCGACCCGGGCTGTGCGAGCGTTAGTTCGGTTCTTCAATCTCGCTAATGTCGCCGAGCAGGTACATCGAGCCCGAGCTTTGGGGATAGAGCGTCGGGAACATGGCGGACCGATTCAACGCGTGACCGATCGTATTGCTGCGGCCGAACTCGACCCCGAACTTGTCCAAGGTGTTGCCGCCCGACTGTCTGCGCGGCCAGTGTTCACCGCCCATCCCACCGAGGCCGCCCGCCGCAGCACCCTAGTCAAGTTGCAGCGAATCGGACACCAGTTGGCGCAAGCTCAGGGACAAGACGAGGACGCCCAAATCGCGCGTGAGCGGATCGCCGAGCTCGTCGATCTGCTCTGGCAAACCGACGAACTGCGACTGGAACGTCCCGAGGTTCTAGATGAAGCACGTAACGCGTTGTACTTCCTCGACGACATGGTTCGCGGACCACTCAGCGACGTACTGGATTCGTTAGCCAGGAACCTGAATCGAATCGGGGCTCCGCTGCGCTCGCCCGCCCCGTTGGGATTTGGCAGTTGGATCGGCGGCGACCGAGATGGGAACCCCTTTGTCACAGCGCAGGTCACTGCCGAAGTCCTGCTGCTGCAACGTCGGCATGGGATTCGTCGGATTACCGAGATCATCAGTGGCCTGATTGATGATCTGTCTATTAGCGAACGGCTTACCGGAATTCCGCGGGAGCTACGTGAGGAGGTAGACGGCGAACTTTCCTCGGTGCCCGGCATCGATCCACGCTACCTACGGCTCAACTCCGAGGAACCGATCAGACTCAAACTTTCGGTTATCCGGGCCCGACTTGCAGCAACAACCAAGCGGGATGCAACCAACATGCCGCATGTTCCTGGGACTGACTACGCCACGACCGCCGAATTGCTCGCCGATCTGAATAGCATCCGTCATGCCATGCTGGAGCACCGCGGAAATCTGGCAGTTCAAGGTTCACTGGACTCCGCGATCCGGAAGATTTCAGCGATCACCCTCACCATGGCTTCCCTCGACGTCCGCGAGCACGCCGACAAGCACCACCACGCGATTGGCCAACTACTGGATCGAGCTGAGCCAGCTGCGCCGCCCTATGCCGAACAGGACCGCGACCAGCGGCGGGAGCGACTCGCCGCGGAGTTGGCCAGTAGGCGCCCACTGGCGCCAACTCCGCCACCGCTAGACGAGGCTGGCACCACTACCTATCAGGCGCTGGTCGCGGCCAGAGAAGCGATTGCCCGCTACGGACCCGAAGCCTGTAGTAGCTACATCGTGTCGATGACTCGAGGGGCGGATGACCTGTTGGCGGCGGTAGTACTAGGTCGTGAAGCCGGTCTGGTCGAGTTGGCTGAGGGCCGGGCGCTTGTCGATTTTGCACCGCTACTGGAGACCGTTGCTGAGCTGCGTGCTACTGGCACCATCTTGGACGCACTGTTGTCGGAGCCAAGTTATCGACAGGTCGTCGCGCTCCGCGGCGACGTGCAAGAAGTCATGTTGGGCTATTCGGACTCCAACAAAGACGCTGGCATTACCACCAGCCAGTGGGAAATCCACCTTGCCCAACGCCGATTGCGGGATGTAGCAGAACGGCATGGCGTACGCCTGCGCCTATTCCACGGCCGCGGCGGCACCGTTGGCCGAGGCGGTGGACCTACCTTCGAAGCGATCATGGCCCAGCCGCACGGCGTACTCGATGGCGAAATCAAGGTCACTGAGCAGGGCGAGGTGATCTCGGACAAGTATTTGCTGCCAGAACTCGCGCGCGAGAATCTGGAACTCACCGTGGCAGCCACGCTGGAGGCATCGCTGCTGCACCGGCAGGCGCACACGGAGCCAACGCTGCTGGCGGAGTGGGATCGGGTGATGGCGGTAGTGAGCGAAGCGGCATTTGCCCGCTACCGCGGTTTGGTTGACCGTCCCGATCTACCCGAATACTTCACCGCATCGACCCCAGTGAATGAGCTCGCGGGAATGCACATGGGATCTCGTCCCGCCCGTCGGCCGGATACTGGCGCGGGCCTCGATGGCCTACGAGCGATTCCCTGGGTATTCGGCTGGACGCAATCTCGCCAGATCGTCCCCGGGTGGTTTGGTGTGGGTAGTGGCTTAGCTGCTGCTCGGGAAGCAGGACTCGCGGCCGCACTGCCGGCGATGTTGGCGGAATGGCCGTTCTTCGGGAACTTCGTCTCGAACGTGCAGATGACGTTGGCCAAAACCGACCTGACTGTCGCCCAACAGTATGTGGAACAACTCGTTCCGGAACGGCTGCACAGCATCTTCGCCGAGATTGTGCAGGAGCATGAGTTGACTCGTCGCGAGATTCTAAACCTCACCGGCGGAGCTGCGGTGTTGTCCGATCAGCCAGTGCTGGCTCAAACGCTGGCGGTACGGGACCGCTATCTACGGCCACTGCATCTGCTGCAAGTCGACTTACTGCAGCGGGTTCGCGAGTACGACATCGACGACGTTCCCACCGAGTTGCGCAGAGCGCTGTCACTATCGATCAATGGCATCGCCACTGGGCTACGCAACACTGGCTAACTGTCGCCGCTAGCGACCCAACGACCAAGGCGGTACTAGCCCGGCGCAAAAAGCGGTGACCAAGTCTTTGCCTTGCTCCCAGTCCCCCAAGCCACTATCGGCGTTGATATGGCCCAACGCCCCGGCTATGACGACTCGCGCCCCCAGGTCTTGCGCGAAGTGTGAACTCCAGTCCGCGGTGGCGTAGTGATCGTCCAGACTCGACACCACCAGGGTTGGAAAGGGCAGCGGTCGCCGGGGGAAATCGCGAAACTCCGCTGCTTCGTCTGGAAAGGCAGGTCGGTCGGGATCGACGGGGGCGACCAACACCGCACCGGCGACCGGGAGGGCTGCGGTTGCCGCCCAGATCGGTACCAGCAGGCAGGCCAGGCTATGAGCAATCAGCACCGGAGAGTCGGGCGCCGTGGCCGACACGGACCGACTTAGTGCCGGCAACCAGTCGTCCAACCGTGGCTGATCCCAATCCACCGGTTCAAATCGTGTGATCTGCGGGTCAACCTGCTGCCAATGGGTCTGCCAATGACTCGGACCAGAGTCGTAGATGCCAGGCAGCATAATGAGCCGGCGCGACGCTGGATCGATATTCATACTGTCATCACTGTTGCAGCTGGCTGAGTCAAAAACACTGACGCCCCGGGGGGGGTCTTTCGGCAGTTGCCGAACTACGCCGCGCCCCGGGGCATCAGGTCTCAGGACCGAAACGAACTAGCCGTACAGTCCCTGGTTCACAGCCGAGATTAGTTCACCGTTCGCGGTGTCACCATCCATCGACCAGATCATGGCGCCGCCGAGTCCCTGATCGCGCACGTAGTGCATCTTCTCGATCAGAGTCTCGGAGTCATCGTAGGACCAGAAGGTCGTACCGTCATATGCCCACAATTGTCGGGTCGTGGGGTGCCGGTAGGTAGTGAAACCCGGTTGGGCCACCAACACCTTGTAGTCCTCAAATCCAGCTTCATAGGTTCCCGGAGCGGCTCCGGTTGCGGACTGGTAGAGCCCGTCGTTCCCGCCAGGCACTCCGGTCCAGCCGCGACCGTAGAAGGGCACCCCGACAACCAACTTCGCCGGGTCGGCGCCAGCTTCACGCCAGATGTCAATCGATGACTTGACGCTCGCTTCCTTCGCGTCACCACTGCCCGGTCCGTTCGGATCGGTGTAGAGGTTGGAGTGAAAGTTCGTCGGACCCTTCGCATCCCAGGCACCGCGGAAGTCGTAGCTCATGACGTTGATGGCGTCGAGAGCATCCGAGACTGCTGGCACCTCAATCTTGTTGATCTTGCCCCGACCAGCTGGTACCGCTGCCGTTAGCTCGTAGTATTTCCCGGTCTCGGCGCCGTAGTTGTCCAACTGGCGACGGAACTCCTGCAGCAACAAGGTGTAGTTGCGGGTATCTTCCGGCCGGTAGACGTGACCAGCAGCAGCCGGTGCTCCCGGGTACTCCCAGTCGATATCGATACCGTCGAAGACGCCCGCAGCAGCACCCTCGCCGCCAGCCCCGTCCGCGACCGGCAAGTTCCCGCGCAAGTACAAATCGATGCAGGAAGAGACCAGCTTCTCGCGACTCTCGGCGGTTAGCGACGCATCAGAGAATCGCTTGGACCAAGTCCACCCGCCTAGGCTGATGAGCGCCTTGGTGTCTGGGTACTGCGCCTTGAGTTTCTTCAACTGATTGAAGTTGCCCCGCAGCGGCTGGCTCCAGGTATCGCCCACTCCATCCACGCTCTGATCTGCAGTGAAACTGCGGCCGTAATCCGCCCAGGCATCGCCTTCACCAGTTTGATTCACGAGGAAGCATTTGCCCGCTGGGCTGATGTTGCCGAAGGCGTAGTTGATGTGGCTCAACTTTCCGGCGGACCCTGAAGTCACCAGATCCTTCACCAGATAGTTCCGCGCGTAGATGCCCCACTGCGTGAAGTAACCCACCGTGCGGCTGTCCGCTGCTGGCGGTGCCAGCGGCTCAGTAGGCTCCTGCGACGGCTCCTCAGTGGGCTCCTGCGACGGCTCCTCAGTGGGCTCCTGCGACGGCTCCTGGCTCGGCTCCTGCGACGGCTCCTGGCTCGGCTCCTGCGACGGCTCCTGGCTCGGCTCCTGCGACGGCTCCTGGCTC
>JAHZLH010000021.1 GCA_022599915.1 Actinomycetes bacterium | reverse complement strand
CATCGCCGCCATCGTCGAGCAACATGTTCAGGCCACGCTCGCCCCAATCCAGTGCCCGCTCGGTGCACCACCAGTACTCGGTCAGCGTCTCACCCTTCCAGGCAAACACTGGCACACCAGCCGGCGCAGATTCAGTTCCGGTGGGACCTACAACGACCGCAGCCGCCGCATGGTCTTGTGTGGAGTAGATATTGCAGGACGCCCAGCGAACTTCGGCACCTAGTACCGTCAGGGTTTCAATAAGGACGGCGGTCTGCACGGTCATGTGCAGCGATCCGGTGATGCGTGCACCCCGCAGCGGTTGCCGCTCACCGTATTCAGATCTCATTGCCATCAGACCGGGCATTTCATGCTCGGCGAGGGTTATCTCCTTGCGCCCGAACTCGGCTTGCGATAGGTCGGCAACTTTGTACTCAAGGGTCATCTCGTGCACTCCAGGGTATGGGGAACTGGCCGAACGGCACGAGGCTTCGTTGGTTCGATATTGCATTGTGGCATGCGATCACAGATTCCGCTTTATTGGG
Source organism: Actinomycetes bacterium (assembly GCA_022599915.1). Taxonomy (NCBI): domain Bacteria; kingdom Bacillati; phylum Actinomycetota; class Actinomycetes; species Actinomycetes bacterium. The sequence goes on along the minus strand of JAHZLH010000021.1, from coordinate 49,492 downwards.
TGGATCTGCTGGCAGCAGAGCTCAGTCCGTTGCCCATAGCGCGACGGTCCGGCCCGTGGCGGTTACCACTACCGGATCAGTCCCGGCCGGGATAGCCAGCGCATCGCCGGTGACCAGCGAAAACTCATCACCCGCGACTTGCGCTGTTGCCTGCCCCGTCAAAACCAGCAGCAGCCGGTAGCCCGGAGTCGCCAACGTCGCGGTTCCCGACACCTGTGCCGACCGGAATGGCGCGTCGGCCGGCTCGGTGTCATCAGTTGTCGCGTGGATCAGTGACGCGTGACGATCCATCTCCAATGCCGCGAGCGAGTCAGGAACCGAGACCGTCTTACTGGTAAGACCTAACCGCAAGACGTTGTCGGAGTTGCGCATCACCTCAACCCCAAGTCCGTGAACGTAGGCGTGTGGCACTCCTGCTGGCACGTAGGCCGCGTCGCCCGGCTGCAGTAACTGCGGCTGCAAGAGTGCGGCTACCGCTACGCCGGGATCAGCGCCGAAATGCTGCGCGACGGCAGCCAGCGCTTCCTGTTCGACTTCTGATAGCCCAGCTTGCTGACTGATAGCTGCCCATTCGCTGGGCGTGAGCTGCAGGCGGTCCTCGCCCAGCAACCGCTCAACGGCGGCAGCGTGATCACCGGCAGCTACTGCGGCCAGCACGTCGGGTGCGGCACCCGCCGCACTTAGCAACGCCTGGGCTCGGGCGGTAGGACGCCAATCAGTCAAGGTCACAAACGGATCGACGGCCATGAGCATTTCTGTCTTTTCCACCCGGTCGGCCAGCAACTCAGCGCTAGCAGGGTTCGCCATCATCCGATCGACTTGCGCCGCTGTTGGATGAACCTGAATGGATAGCGGACTAGCTGCCGCCAAGATCTTCACCAAAAGCGGCGGCTGGTAGTCCGGCCAAACATCGGCCAGGGAGCGAGCCGAGTCATCACGCAGCGGGGACGGGGCAGCTGGATGGAAGCCAAACCACATCTCGGCCTGCGGCAAACCGTCTCGCGGCGCCCCCCACGCTACGAGTCCGTCGACCACGCCCCAGTCGTAGTTCCGCACCGCACCCCGTATGACCATCGGCGAAAGCGTCACGATGACTCGGTTCCCTGCTCAATGAGCATGATGGGCAATCCCGCCACTACCGGAAACACGGCGTCACATTGGGTGCACTGAAGGGCCTGCTGGGTCGTATCCACCCGCAGTTCCGCGTGGTGGGGCAGCGGGCAACGCAACAGTTCCAGCACCCACGGCGCCAGCCCGAGCGTGTCTGCGGGATCAGCCACTGCTGCCCTCCCGAATCAGATCAATCACCGCACCGGTGATTTCTTCTAGCTCTTCTTCATCGCTGGCCTCGGCGTTCAACCGCAGCAGCGGCTCGGTGTTGGATGGCCGGACATTGAACCACCACTCACCACCAGAAAACGTCAGCCCATCCAACTCATCGATCTCTGCTCGACCGGAAAATTCCGCCCGGAGCGCCTGCATGGCGGCTGGCACATCGTCGACGTGCGAGTTGATTTCACCCGAGGACGGGTAGCGCTCATACCGAGCCACCAACTCCGACATTGGCTGCCCGGAACTGCCCAACAGCGCGAGCACGTGTAGCGCAGCAAGCATGCCGGAGTCGGCTCGCCAAAAATCTCGGAAGTAGAAATGCCCGGAGTGCTCACCGCCGAAGGCAGCACCGGTCTCGGCCATCAACGCTTTGATGTAGGAGTGGCCCACTCGGCTACGAACCGGCACACCGTGATTTGCCAGGATCGTCTCGGGCACTGCCCGGCTGGTGATCAGATTGTGAATGATCGTTGCTCCTGGCTCCTCTGCCAGAATCTGTTTGGCAATCATCGATGTGATGGCCGAGGGGCTCACCAACTCGCCTCGCTCGTCCACGACGAAACACCGATCGGCGTCACCGTCAAAGGCCAAGCCAATATCAGCTCCGACCTGCCGCACTCGATTTTGCAGATCCCGCATATTGGCGGGATCGATCGGGTTGGCCTCATGGTTGGGGAAAGTGCCGTCCAACTCAAAGTACATCGGGGACAGCGTGACCGGAATCGGCGGCAGGTCCGCTTCATTCCCCAGGACACGCGGCACCGTGTAACCACCCATCCCATTGCCAGCATCCACGACCACTCGCAGTGGCCGAATCCCGTTGAGGTCTACCAGACTGCGCAGGAAAGCGGCGTAATCGATCAGCATGTCCCGCTGACGCAACTGGCCTGCTTCGGCCGCTGGCTGGGGTAAGTTGCCGGTGGATACTAGGTCACGAATCTCTGCTAACCCGGTCTCTTCGCCGACCGGCGCAGCCCCCACTCGGCACAACTTGATGCCGTTGTACTCGGCGGGGTTATGGCTCGCGGTGAACATGGCGGCTGGCAGACCTAGCCGGCCGGAAGCGAAATACAGGCCATCGGTGGAGCACAGCCCGATGTCGATGACATCGCACCCTTGCCGAAGCACCCCTGCTGCGAAGCCAGCTACGAGATCCGGGCCGCTAGGACGCATATCTCGGCCGACGACGACTGCGCCAGGACCACCGGCCGAACTCGCTGCAGCAACAACTGAGACGAAAGCGGCACCGATGTCAGCCGCAAGGTCGGCGTCCAACTGATCGGGGACCACACCCCGGACGTCGTAAGCCTTGATGACGCTACTGAGATCCCGCACGTGCTGACCTTATTCCTATTGACTCTTGCTGGCATGTCACCAGCAAGAACTTACCCCTCAGCGTCCCGCAGCACTCGCAAATGACCCCGACGGGTGACTTCGAGAGTTCCGGGCGGCGGCGGTGGTGATGCCGGCGGCTGACTCTCTCGTTCTCGACCCGCCTCTCGGACCGCGTCGGCGAGTGCCTCCAGATCATCACTGCTGGGGCGCAGCGCGTCCGGATCTGGCTGAAGTCGAACTACTTCCCAACCCCTCGGCGCGGTGAGTCGCTCACTGTGCGCTTGGCACAAGTCGTAGCAGTGCGGTTCCGCGTAGGTCGCCAACGGTCCCAGAACGGCGGTGCAGTCTGCGTAGACGTAGGTGAGCGTGGCAATAGCCGACCTCGTGCACGATGGCTTACTGCACTTGCGCAAGGAACTCACTAACCGAAACTACCCCTACAACCGAGTAGAAAGCCGGATTGGGTCCCGTGTCGCGCAGTCGTTAGCGCGGCAACGAGTGACTACTAGCGCGTTCAACTACGGCTAATGGGCCACCGTGGGGTGGGGCAAGTAGCTCCGCCACCCCTTGAGAGCTTCAACCGCAGGCGCTAACCCACTGCTTTTTTGAGTCGGCGGCGTTCCCGCTCACTCAAGCCTCCCCAAATCCCGAAGCGCTCATCGTTGGCAAGCGCGTATTCCAGGCAATCGGAACGAACCTCGCAGGACAGGCACACTTTCTTCGCCTCGCGAGTACTCCCTCCTTTTTCCGGAAAAAATGCCTCGGGATCAGTCTGCGCGCACAATCCTCGCTCCTGCCAGGCCATCTCATCACTGCCGGAAAACGACAGTTCAATCATCTCTCCCACCGTGGCTCCTTTCTCTCCCTCCACGGAACGTCGGTAGCGATTCCATCCCGCCCCCGCGCGGTAGTCGCCGGGATGGAATCGCCATTTCCCGTTTCCGGTCCGACGCGCTTGTAATTACATTGATGTAATGCGCTTTCGTCAAGGGAAATTTCCATATCTGTGGATTACTTTTTGAAACAACCACACATCTTGGGGCAGAACGGACATCTGCCCAAGCCTGCCTGGCCCGAGCGGGGCGAGATTAAATACGCATAGCGCGGCGCTGCGCAACGAGCCGAGTACCGCGACCGGACCAACCAGCGAAACGAGTTCAGCGATCCACCGACATGGCCATCTTGTGATAGTTGGTGGTCCGCTGCTGGGCGGGGCGGCCAATCGCCGTGGCGATATCGACCAACTCGGCGGCAGTCATCGCGCTGCCATGACCGGAACCGGCCATCCGAGAGATGGTCTCTTCCATCAGCGTTCCGCCCAGGTCGTTGGCACCGCCACGCAGCATGACGCCACATCCCGTAGGACCCAGTTTGACCCAGGAGCATTGAATGTTGTCGATGGCACCGTGCAACATCAGCCGGGACATAGCGTGGACTGCCCGGTTTTCTTGCACCGTCGGGCCAGGCCGAGCAACCCCCGCCAGATAGATGGGTGACTGCTGATGAACAAAGGGCAACGGCACAAACTCGGTAAATCCGCCGGTGCGCTCTTGAATATCGCGAATTGTGCGCAGGTGAGCCACCCAGTGGTCCGGACGGTCGACATGGCCGTACATCATGGTGGCCGAGGTAGGAATCCCCAGCGAATGGGCAGTAGTAATCACCTCGATCCACTCCGCTGCCGGCAATTTGCCCTTTGTCAGCACCCAGCGAACCTCATCATCGAGAATCTCGGCAGCCGTACCCGGCAAACTGTCCACGCCAGCCTGTTGCGCTCGGGAGAGCCACTCCGAAATGGCCAACTGCGACCGGGTAGCACCGTTGATCACCTCCATCGGACTGAAGGCGTGCAAGTGCAGGTCAGGTTGTCGTCGCTTGACTTCAGCGGCCAGGTCGAAATACGCCGTGCCCGGCAGATCAGGGTGAATCCCGCCCTGCATGCAGATCTCGGTGGCCCCGGCGGCGGCCGCCTCATCCACCCGATCCCCCACCTGCGCCAAACTCAGGGTGAATGAGTCCTCGTCAGATTCTCGCTGGGCAAACGCGCAGAACCGACATCCGGTGTAGCACACGTTGGTGAAATTCAGATTCCGGTTAACCACATAGGTGACCGAGTCACCGACCGTGTCGGCCCGGACGGCGTCAGCAAGAGTGCACAGTGCCGTCAGCGCCGGCCCATCACACGACATCAACGCCACCGCCGCCGCGGCAGCAGCGGGTTCGGCCAGCGACGCCGGATCACGTTCAGCCTGCGCCAACGCCGCCCGCACATCAGTCGGGATTCGTTCCGGCATTGATCGGGTGCGCCCCGCCTGCTCGGCAACCCGATGCCAATCACCGTAGACGGTGTCCATATCTGATCGGGTCTCGGTTCGCCGCCCGGAGTCGTCAATGGTGACCGCCAAATCCACTCGACCACCGGCTGCCGCGGCAGCAAACTCTTCATATCCAGGGTCTGGCTGTTGCCAGGGCAACGGTCGGACTGTGACCGGTTGTGCCAGCAAGCCAGCCGATGTTGCTAGCGCTGCGACATGGCCGCTGAGCCGGTTATCCACCCACCGGGCGTCGAGGGCGTATGGCGGATGCACCGTCAGCCGCGGGGTCAGCTGCCAACCCGCCGCAGCAAGATCCTCATCGAGTCGCTGCAGATGGGGCCACGGCCGCTCCGGATTGATGTGATCGATGGTCACCGGACTGATGCCACCGAGATCGTCCGCCCCGGCTGCAATCAGTCGCAGCACCGTATCTGGCTCACTCAAATTGGGGGGAATCTGCAGTCGCATGGCCGGGCCCAATAGCAGCCGGGCCACTGCTACCGCTGCGACGTGCCGGTCGGCTGCGAGATCGGGACGGTCTCGAGCGGCGGTATCGGCCTTGGCGCGGAAGTTCTGCAACAGCACTTCCTGGATGTGACCGTGGTCGCGGTGGCTGCGCCGAATCGCGAGAATCGAGTCCACTAACTCCGCGTCGGTTTCACCAATTCCCAGCAGGACCCCGGTTGTGAACGGGATGGACTGGCGGCCAGCGTCAGCAAGTACGCGCAGACGTAGTGCCGGATCCTTGTCAGGAGAGCCGTAGTGCACTTCACCCGGTGTCTCGAAGAGCCGTCGCGAGGAAGTCTCCAGCATCATGCCCATGCTGGGCGCGACCGGCCGCAACCGCCGCAGTTGCTCCCAGGACATCACCCCGGGATTCAGATGCGGGAGTAGCCCAGTTTCCTCCAGCACCGCGATGGCACACGCGCGGAGGTAGTCAGTAGTGGAGTCGTATCCGGCCGCCGACAACCACTCCCTTGCTTGCGGCCAGCGATCCTCGGGTGCATCCCCGAGTGTGAACAGCGCCTCGGCGCAACCAGCGGCGGCCCCCTGCCTGGCCAACTCCACGACTTCAGCAATGCTGAGGTACTCCGACTCCCCTTGGCGCCGTAGCGAAGCCGGATCACTCACGAAGGTGCAGTAATGACACCGGTCACGACAGAGTTTGGTCAGTGGAATGAATACTTTGGGCGAGTAGGTGACCACACCCGATCGATCGACCTCCGCCAGGCCGGCATCCCGTACCCGACCGGCAATGGCAACCAGTTGATCCAACTCACCACCACGAGCTTGCAGCAGCGCCACACATTCACCTGCGTCGAGGCTGGCTGCCCGATCAGCCCGCGCGAGAGCGCGGGAAATCAAACGACTAGTGACCGAGTCGGGCATAGGTTGAGCCTACGTCGAGATGACCGGTACCGCGGCAGCGCCCGACACCTGGCACGATCGGGATATGAAAATCGCGGTCCTTGCAGGCGGACATGGTGGCGCAAAGTTTGTGCGCGGCCTCAAAGAATTGCTGGGTCATCCGCCGGATACCGACATCACTGTCATCGGAAACACCGCCGATGACCTGCTGCTGCACGGCCTAAACATCAGTCCCGATCTGGATACGTTGATGTACACGCTGGGCGACGGCCTGGACGAGGAACGTGGCTGGGGCCGCCGCGATGAAACCTTCCACGCCAATGAGGAGCTGAGCGCCTACGGAGTGTCCGGCTCCTGGTTTGGCCTGGGTGATCGCGATCTAGCTACCCACGTCATTCGCACCCAAATGTTGGCCGCGGGCTACTCACTGACCGATGTCACCGCGGCATTGTGTTCCCGCTGGCAACCGGGAGTTCGGTTGCTGCCGATGTCGAACGACCGGGTAGAGACTCACGTGGTCATCGACGATGGTGAACGTCGGGCCATCCATTTCCAAGAGTGGTGGATCAAATATCGCGCCGAACCTACCGCGGAACGCTTCATCCAGGTGGGCGCGGCCGAAGCCACTCCCGCCGCCGAGGTAGTGCCCAGTCTGATGACTGCCGATTGTGTGTTGGTGGCGCCGAGCAACCCGGTGGTCAGCATCGGGGCAATCCTGTCACTCAGTGGTATCCGAGCGGCGGTCGCCCAGACTCCCGCACCAGTGATTGGTATCAGCCCGTTGATAGCAGGAGCGGCAGTGCGAGGCATGGCCGAGCAATGCCTCGCCGCAATCGGTGTGGACTGCAACGCTGGCGCTGTAGCCCAGCACTACGGCTCGCGCACCGGGGAAGGCTTGCTGGACGGTTGGCTGGTGGATGAGGCCGATGCGGCTCTCACCGAACCGGTCACGGCCGCCGGTATCGCCACCGTCGCAGCACCGCTGTTGATGACCGATCTGGAATCCGCGGCTAATCTCGCCGGAGCAGCGTTGGATCTCGCCGAGCAGGTGCGGCAGTGAGCCAGTGGACGCGGCCGCACGCTGATCACCTGCAAGTCGTAGCACCCACCGGAATGGGTGAAGTCCTACCTGGCACTGACCTAGCCCGCACAATCGCTTTGCTAGCCGACGGCGCCCGCTGGCCGGACGGCAGCAGCGGCGTTGAACCAGGTGATGTCATCGTGGTCGCGAGCAAAGTGGTCGCCAAAGCCGAAGGACGACTGGCCAACATCGCTGAACGTGACGCGGTGATCGATACCGAGACCACCGAAGTCGTTGCCCAGCTGCCGAATGGCAGCAGGGTGGTGCGCAATCAACACGGGGTGGTTTTGGTAGCTGCGGGTGTGGACACCAGCAACTGCGATCCAGCAGAGATCGTGTTGTGGCCAAGCGATCCAGAGCAAGCCGCCCGCGAACTGCGACAGGGCCTACAACGAGCACTCACCGTCGCCCCCTTAGCGGTAGTCATCACTGACTCGCTGGGGCGAGCTTGGCGACTGGGGCAGACCGATCACGCCATCGGGGTGGCCGGACTACAGCCCATCCTGACGGCCGCGGACGATGCCGAGGCGGCAGATCACTACGGCAATCCACTCGTGGCCACGGCGCTGGCGGTAGCTGATGAGGTTGCCGGTGCCGCTGAACTGGTTCGCGGCAAGTCAGCCGGGCTTCCGGTCGCACTCGTTCGCGGTATGGCTGATCTGGTTACCGAGGACGACGGCCCCGGTGCCGCGGCGCTTGTGCGACCGGCGGAGTTTGATCAGTTTCGGCTGAGCACGGCACTGGCCCGGGAGCAAGGGGCGCAGGAGGCGGTTCGCCGCCGCCGAACGATTCGCAGTTTCACCGAACAAGTCGTTCCCGCCGAGGTGATTGCGGCCGCAGTGGGTGATGCCATCAGTGCACCAGCGCCCCACCACACTCGACCGTTCCGGTTCCTGCAGGTGCGTGGAACCGTGCGCACTCACCTCTTAGACGCGATGGCAGCGCAATGGCGCAAGGATCTCGCCGAGTTGGATGGCTACTCACCCAGCAGCATTGAGCGGCGACTGCAGCGCGGCGACGTGTTGCGCCGCGCCCCAGAACTGCTGCTGCCGTTTGTGGATTTTGCCGAAGCCGCCCACCACTACCCCGATCCCGATCGGAACGCAGCTGAACGCGACCTGTTCATGCTGGCTGGCGGAGCCGCCGTGCAGAACCTGCTGATTGGGCTGTCAACCCGGGGGCTGGCCTCCGCCTGGGTGTCCAGCACCGTGTTTTGCCCGTCGGTGGTGCGAGAGGTGCTGGAGCTGCCAGATTCTTGGCAACCACTCGGAGGAATCGCCGTTGGCTGGCCCGCTAGCAATCCCCCGGACCGAGAGCCACCGGTTCCGGCTGACTTCCTCCAAGTCCTGGAGTAACTGGTGTGACCGGTGAACTACTGATCGGAGGAAAACCGCAGGCCGCCGTCCGATAGCACCGCCCCCGGCCAGACTCGCGCCCCGGCGATGAGTTCTACACCAGATCCGATTCGGGCCTCTTCCGCTACTACGGTCTCCTGCAGCTGCGCACCGGCGGCGATGACGGCGCCGGTGGCAACTACGCAGTCACGTACGCGAGCACCAGCGGCGACGGTGGCGCCGGCCATAAGTACTGAGCCCATGACCTCGGCCCCGGCTTCTACGACCGCGCCGGCGCCTACGACGCTACCGCCGCCGACGTGAGCCCCACTCGCCACTTGAGCATCGGCCGCAATCAGCGCTTCGCCAGCGTGCGGTGGAACCGCTCCGGAAGATACTTTCCCCAGCACTAAGTCTCGAGACCCCTGCACGAACGAGAGTGGCGTCCCCAAGTCCAGCCAATAGCTGTCGTCTACCACTCCGGTCAGGCGATCACCCCGCTGTAACAACGCCGGGAAGGTATCGCGTTCCACCGAAACAACTTCGCCCGCCGGGATTTCATCGATGATCGACCGACGAAATACATAGCAGCCAGCGTTGATCTGATCAGTCACAATCTCCTCTGGTGTGGTGGGTTTCTCGAGGAACTCAACGACTCGGTCGTCATCGTCGGTGGGCACCAGCCCGAAAGCCCGCGGGTCGTGCACTCGGGTCAAGTAGAGCGTCACAGCAGCGGCTGTCTCCTGGTGTCGGTTCAGCAGCCGGCCAATGTCGGCGCCGGACAATACATCGCCGTTAAAGACCAGCACTGGATCGTCTGGACCGCTTGTCAATCCGGCGGCAGCGTGGCGGATTCCCCCACCTGTCCCCAGCGGCTCATCCTCCGTCAGATAAACCAGCTCCACCCCCCAATCGGACCCGTCACCAAAGAACTCGCTAAACACTTCAGCCTTGTAGGAGGTCCCCAACACAATCCTGGTGACACCAGCCTCCCGGGCGCGAGCGATTTGATGGGCGGTAAAGGGTACGCCGGCAACCGGGAGCATGGGTTTTGGCGTGTTGATAGTGAGCGGCCGCAGTCGAGTACCTTTGCCGCCAACCAGCAGAATTGCTTCCATGGGTCAGTACGGTGACACACCAAGGACCGGGATGCACCTAACCTGACGTAATGACTACCCCGCATCAGCTGCTGACCCGCCGTACTGCGACTGCTCCGGCAGCGCCGTTCGTGACCTGGTACGGCCCGGACGGCCGGGTGGAACTCTCAACAGTGACGTTCAGCAACGCCGTAGCCAAATTGTGCGGGCTCTTGGACACCGAGATCGGCGTAGCCGCTGGCGAGCAGGTCCAACTAGATCTGCCACTGCATTGGCAACTCAGCGTCTGGCTGGCTGCAACTGACGCCCTGGGACTAGCGGTGACCAGCGGTGCGGAAGGCGAGGCAGCCGTCGTCGCAACGATGAATCCTGACTGTGATCTTCCCGGCCAGCAGGTGTTGGTCCCCAGCAGCCCGCTAGGACTGCCAGGCCCACCCGCACCAGCCGGAGTTATCGATCAGGGACGGGAGGCGCCAGGTCAGCCAGATCTCTTTCCGGCCACCGGGGCAGCCGGGCGCATTCGTGATTCCGCTCGCTGGCTAGCCGCTGATGAGACTGCTGACGTCTGCCGCAGCATCGCTGACCGGATCGGGTTGTCGCCGGGCGGACGATTGGGCATCGTCGATGGGCCCGCCGACCGGCTGCTGGGTTGCTATTTGCTGCCACTGATCATGGCTGGTTCAGTAGTGCTGCGCCAGGATCCAGCGGCTGATGTGACTAGCGAGGGGATCACGGCGAACTGGTGACAGAGCTCACCAGCCCGCGCGGTGGCGGTCGGAACCTAGCACCGATTTCCATCGTCTTAGAAAATGGTGGCGAGGGGTGCATCACACCTACTCCGAATCCGCTCTTTTTGCCGTTAACCTAGAGGAGATATGTCCGATTCTGCCGCCGCTATGGAAGCGCCAGGAACACCCCGCCGTGGGCGCTGGCGCCGTATTGTGCTGGTTCTGCTGATCGTGTTGGCGGTGATAGCCGCTGCTTTGGGTGCTGCCGGCTACATGCTCTATTCGCGATTCGGGCAAATTTCAGTGGTCCAAGCACCGACCACTGAACTGGGCGAGGACGCGGACACCGAGCCGCTGAATGTCCTGCTTATGGGCAGTGACACCAGGCAGGGCAAAGGCAATAACCGTTACGGGCTCGACGCCGGTCGTGGCGGTGAGCGCAGTGACACCACCATCCTGCTGCACATTGCCGGTGACCGACAGAGTGCACTCGCCGTCAGCATCCCGCGAGATCTGTGGGTGAAACAGCCAGACTGTGCGCTCGAGCTCGGCGGTCAGCCCTACTACGCCAAGTTCAACAACGCCTTCGATGCCGGTGGCCCCGCCTGCACGGTGGAACTGGTGCAAGAAATGACCGGAGTACCGGTACATCATCTGGCTGTCGTCGACTTCGCTGGCTTCAAAAAGGTCGTGGAAGCACTCGGCGGGGTTGAGGTCTGCCTCAATCAGCCGGTCTACGATGCCGCGGCCAAACTCGATCTGCCCGCGGGTCGATCTGTGGTCTCTGGTGAACAGGCATTAGCTTTCGTCCGGGCGCGCAAGGCGATTGGGGATGGCTCGGACATCGGGCGGATGCAGCGGCAACAAGAATTCCTAGCATCGGCGGCCCGCAAGGCATCGGACACCGGCCTGCTGCTCAATCCGGCCCGGCTCTACTCAGTACTGGACACCGCAACCAGTGCGCTCACCGTAGATCAAAGCCTCGACGATGTCGGCGAGATGATCTCGCTGGCTGAAAGCCTGCGTTCGCTATCACCCGAGGACATCACCTTCGTCACGATGCCTTTCGTCTGGCGAGCGGATGGCGCCAATGTGGATCCGGACTATGACAAGGCCGCACAACTCTGGCAGGCCATGCTCGATGACACTCCGTGGCCACCCCGGCCCGATGTCGCTCCTGATGGCGAAAAGCTGACTGTCCCGCCGGAAGAGATTTATCTCAATGTCGTGGGCCCAGCCAAGCGGATGGGGATGATCACGGCACAGTTGCGAGCGGCCGGTTTCAACATTTCCGGACAACAAAACAGCAAGGCAGCACCCAAGACCAAGGTCAACTATCCGCCGAGTCAGGTGGAGGCAGCGCGAACGGTCGCTTTCGCTACCGATGCCGCCATGCTGGCCGACAGTAGCGTTAACGAGGTGCGACTCCACATCGGGAAAGACTTTGGCGGAGCTCGCAAGGAAGTCACCGTGAAGAAGCGGCCGACTCAGGGGGCAGGCGGCAGCCTCGAACCTAGGAACGCTGCCGAACAGATTTGCGCGAACTGACAGCCGGACGGCTCGATAACCGCCGGTACAGGTTCAGCAAGACTGGGGCTGCTGTCGACTGCCACGAGTAGTGCTGCTGCACGAAGGCCGCACCATTGCGGCCGAGTTCGCGGGCTTTTTCCGGATCTGCCAGCATCTCCAACACCGCGACGGCCGCAATCGTTGGCGTTTGCCGCTCACTCACGAAAATACCCGCGTCGGCCGCCTGCAACCGCGCCCGCCATTCCGGGAAGTCGCTAGCGACAAAAGGCACGCCGTGTGCCATGTATTCATAGATCTTGTTCGGGTCGATATGCCGGTGACTCGCCACGTCCGTGAAGAGGATTAAACCGGCATCCACCGTCGCTAGTTGCGCAAAAGCGTCTGGTTGCGCTAACTCCCCCAGGTAATCAACCAGCGACCACTCTGGCCGCGCCATTGCCCCCTGCAGCGCGTCGTCGTTGACCGGATACCCGATGAGTTTCAGCCGGGTCGGATGCAGTTCATTCATCGCTGCGGTAAGTTCCAGCATTCGCGACAGCCCGCGGTCTTCGCTGATACCACCGACGTACCCCAGCGTGATCGTTTCGCCAGTTGACCGCTCGGCTCGGCCGGCCAGGGCATCGGCTATCGCTGCTGCCGATACGAGCGGCGGGTTGCCGATCAATGTTGCCTGCGGGATGCGACGCCGGATTTGCTCCTGCGTGACAATAACTGCTGCGAGCACGCGACCAGCCCAGGCCTCGGCACGAGAGATGGCGGCAGCCGCGGGCCGACGGATCAATCCGGGGAGCCAGCGGCGCAACAGAAGCTCGGTCCGAAAGTCCTCATGACTGTCATAGATGACTCGGTGTCCCTGGAGTCGCAGCCAGAAGGCAACCGGCAGGGTGTCTGGATTGTGGACGTGGTAAATCTCCGCGCGCTCCCGCAGCGCAGCGCGACCCAGCCCCGGCAACTTAGCGAAGCGTTGCAGCCTGCCGCGATAGCGGACGGGTCGCACTTCGACTCCTGACTCCAGCCGCGGTTCATCGTCCGGCGTGCGGGCATACAGGATCACTCGATGACCGGCTTGCGCCAACGTCACTGCCTCTTTGCGAAAAACTCGGACGTCGTCGTAGCGATGAACGGGCGCCAGCATCACTACTTTCACGGCCGTACCTCCGCCCGAAGCACCCCAGTAACCAATGCGGAGTAGTCGGCCAGTCGCTCATCCCAGCGATAGTCACGCTCGACCAACTGTCGACCAGCAACCCCGAGTCGCTTCCGCAGTGTGGCATCGGCCAAGACGGCTACCACGAGTTCCGCGAAGCCAACGTCATCATCGGCAACCAGGACTTGTTGCCCCGCTTGGGCGACGATGCCTTCCAAGCCGGCCGACGTGGTGACCACCGGAACCCCGACTGCCATGGCCTCCAGAATCTTGTTTTGCACACCCGCTCCGAACGACATCGGGCAAACCGATACCGCTGCGGTAGCTAGTAGTTGCTGCGGCTCGGGAACCGTCCCGGTGACCATGATTCGATTGCCGTCGTGTAGCTGCTCAATCCGCCGGGGCGGATCAGCCCCAATCACGAGGAATTTCGCCTGCGGTCGCTGCTGCCAGATCAGCGGCAGGATGTCCCGGGCAAAGCGCAAGACCATGTCCTGGTTGGGCGCGTAACGCAAGTTGCCCAAGAAAGCGATCGTGTCCGGTTGCACCTCGGCAGCTGGGGAGGGCTCGTTCATCATGGTCGTCGTGCCATTCCCGATGACTTCAATTCGCCCCGCCGCACCTAGCCCCTGCAAGTAGTCCCGGTCGGCAGGTGACACCACGACCGCGGCAGCCACCCGCTCGGTGGCTGCTCGCTCGTAGCGAGCCAACCGGCTGCGCTCAAACAGGTAAAGCAGTTCCATCGGCGTACGGGGCGTGCGGATTCGGGAGTAGTTCATGGCGATGGCATCGGTCATCTCCAACACGATGCGCTCCGGTGGCACCGTTCGGGCGTATTCCAGGGAGCGAACCAGGTGTGGCAGCACAATCTGGTAGCCGCGAGTCGCTAGTAGTGCCGCCACCTGTCGCTGCGCCGCTCGATCCAGATAGTGGGCTACTTGCAGTGGATAACCACGCAACCAACCCGTGATGGTGTTGCGGATCTTGGTACTTCGGGTCAGTCGATGGACATGGACCTCGCGGCAGATCTGCTGCAACTCGGGCAGGGCACGTAGCTCCTCAGCTCGGGAGTAGCCAGCGAAGACATCAACATCGAAGTGATGCGCTAACCCGGCAATCACCTTGCTGATCCGCAGTTTGTCACCGCCAATTGCTGGCAACGGGAAGCGTGGGGTGATGACCAGGATTCTGGGCCGGGACGAAGGCTCCATGGTGCTCTGAATCTATCACTCGACCACCCCCCGCGAGTGACATCTCACAATGCGACACCGGCCGGGGCGCTACCGCGCCCGTTGGTCACCGTCGCTTACGCTGTGGTGGTTCCAGCTAATGTCGCTGGTAGTGGTAACCGAAACCTCGGCAGCCACTACTCCATGACACCGACTGCTGGACTCGATCAGATGGAGCAGACCGAGGGGAGCGCATCGGTGTCAGGGAGTAAGCGAGTAGGTCGCACGCTACTGGCAGCGCTCTCCGCGCTCATCCTCGGATTGAGCGTGACTGCCTGGGCCGCGAGCGAGAAATACCTCTCCGCCCTGAACACGGTCAATGTCTTCGGTGGCCTCGCCGGTGGCACCGCGTGGAGTGGCGAACCCTTCAACGTCCTGATTGTTGGTTCCGATGATCGCTCTGGACTCAACCGCAAACAACGTCAGCAAACCGGTATCGAGCGCGCCAACTTTGGTCGACACACCGACACCCTCATGATTGCCCATGTCGGCGGCGATCTCGGCAAGATCACGGTGGTGAGCATCCCCCGCGATTCGCTGGTCGACATTCCGGCTCACACCTCCGCAGATGGCGAGCAGATCAAGGCCTACCGCGGGAAAATCAACTCCGCTTTCGGCTCCGGTGGCCCTGCAGTGACGGTACAGGCAGTGCAGAATGCGACTGGTCTGGAGATCGACCACTACGTCGAAGTCAACTTCGGTGGCTTCCTCGACATCGTGAAGGCCGTCGATGGCGTGGAGGTGTGCCTGGAAGAACCGCTGTACGACGAACGGTCGGGACTGGACCTACCGGCTGGTCAACAGACGATCGAGGGGCCGCAGGCACTGGCCTACGTGCGCGCCCGCTACATCGACAACGACTTTGGCCGGTCGCAGCGGCAGCAAAAGTTCCTGTCTGCCCTAGCCCAACGGGTCAGCCAATCCGAGGTGATGTTGAACCCACTGGCGCTGAACTCTCTGCTGGATGCGGTCGCTTCCAGCATCACCACGGACGAGCGACTGACCCGCGACGATATGGCTGCGCTGGCGGCCAGGGCGGCGGAACTCGATCTGAGCAACATTGTGTTCACGACCGTCCCAGTCAGCGACGGGGATCACTTATACGACGGCGAGAGCACGGTGCTGTGGGACCAAGACGCAGCGCCGGAACTGTTTGCTGCCCTCAAGGCGGATCAACCGCTGCCCAAGCCACAGCGCGCGACTGCGGTTGAGGTAGGCCCTGGTCAGATCAAAGTAGCGGTAGTGGGTAACTCGGTCGCCGCCGAACAGGCTGCTACTGACCTCACCGCAGCCGGGTATCAGGTCTCCCGCGAGTCCAAAGCCAGCGATCCGGCGATTACGACGGTCAACTACGACCCGGGCTGGCCAAACTCGCTTGCGACCTTACAAGCCTCATTGCCCGACGCCACGTTCAGCGAGGCACCAGGTTCCGGTGACGTGTTCCGCATCATCATCGGCGAGGACTACCAAGGCTTGCAGCCCGTCCGGGCAGCAGCGACGAGCGTGGAATCCAAAGTTCGCTCTGCGAAGCAGAGCTTGTGCGAATAACCGTTCGCCGAGCGCTCCCGCTGCGGCCGGGGATGTGGACTAGCGCAGTAGTTCCCGGGCCATCACGATCCGCTGAATCTGGTTGGTACCTTCATAGATCTGGGTGATCTTGACGTCTCGCATGATCCGTTCCACTGGGTAGTCCCGGACATAGCCCGCGCCACCAAAGACCTGAACTGCGTCGGTGGCAACCTCCATCGCCGCGTCCGAAGCGAAGCACTTGGCCGCTGCCCCCACAAAGGACAGGTCGGCCTCACCTCGCTCGCACTTGGCCGCGGCCTGATACACCAGGGCACGCGCGGCAGCGAGTTTCATCGCCATATCTGCCAACATGAACTGCACACCTTGGAACGCCGCGATGGACTTGCCGAACTGCTGTCGATCCTTGGCGTAGTCGACAGCCGCGTCGAGGGCTCCCTGGCCAAGGCCCAGCGCCTGGGCGCCGATCGTGATCCGGGTAATGTCCAGGGTCTTCATGGCAGTGGCAAAGCCGGTCCCCTCCTCCCCGACTCGACGGTCGGCCGGGATGCGGACATCTTCGAGGAAGATTTCTCGAGTGGGTGAGCCGTGGATGCCCAACTTGCGCTCGGGTGCTCCCAGCGAGAAGCCCGGATCGTCGTGATGGACCACGAAGGCAGAGATGCCCTTCGCGCCTTGCTCCGGATCAGTTGTCGCCATCACGGTGTAGTACTTGGAAATACCGGCGTTGGTGATCCACGACTTTTGGCCGTTCAGCACGTAGTGATCACCATCGCGGACCGCCCGAGTCTTCATCGACGCCGGGTCACTGCCGGCCTCGCGCTCGCTGAGGGCGTAGGAGAACATCGCCTCACCACTCGCAACCTCTGGCAAGTAGCGCTGTTTGACTGCCTCATCGCCACCCACCAGTAGCGGCGTGGTGCCGAGCTTGTTCACAGCGGGAATAAGCGAACTGGAGCCGCACACTCGTGCGACTTCCTCCGCCACAATGGACGAGGCCAGTTGGTCACCGCCCTGACCGCCGTATTCTTCCGGAATGTGAATCGCGTGAAAGCCCGCTTGGACGAGTGACTCATAGACGTCCTTGGGGAACTCACCAGTCTCGTCAATCTCAGCCGCACGCGGGGCGATCCGATCAAGCGCCAACCCCCGCACTGCTTCGCGCAGCGCTTCGTGCTCTTCGCTCAACTGGAACAGGTCATAGTCCGGATTCGCACCCGCCATGGGAACTCCCCTTTTCATCACTTGCTAGACCAGTCGCCGGTTGCCGGTGACTGAACCTGACATCACCGCGGTCGATCGCGGCCTTCCTAGCCTAGCCTTGGCTGTCCCTCAGCACATCATGGCTACAGTGTGCAGATGAGCACAATTAGCGTGATCGGAACAGGCTATTTGGGCGCCACCCACGCGGCGGCGATGGCCGAGTTGGGCGCGAACGTCATCGGTATCGATACCAATGCCGACAAAGTCGCCGCCCTCAACGCTGGCACCGTGCCGTTTTACGAGCCGGGGTTACCCGCGTTAGTCAGCAAGAATGTCGAGGCTGGCCGACTTCGTTTCACGACCGACTTTTCTGCCGCAGCAGCGGCGGACACGCACTTCATCTGCGTCGGCACCCCGCAGCAGCGCGGCTCCGATGCAGCGGACCTATCCCAGGTGTTCGGCGCATTTGAAGCCCTGCTGCCCCATGCCAACCCCGACTCCTTGATCGTGGGCAAAAGCACCGTACCGGTCGGTACCTGCGCTCGGTTGGCGCAACTAGCAGCCGATCGTGGGGCAACGGTGCCCATCGCCTGGAATCCCGAGTTCTTGCGGGAAGGCTTCGCGGTAGAAGACACCTTGCGACCTGATCGGATTGTGGTTGGGGTGCAGCGGCAAGAGGATGCCGACCGGTTGGCTGCGGTCTACGCCACTCAACTGGCCAACGGCACCCCATTCCTCGTCACCGACTTCGCCACCGCCGAGCTGGTCAAAGTTGCTGCCAACTCGTTCTTAGCCACCAAAATTTCTTACATCAACGCCATGGCCGACATTTGCGACGAAGTGGGGGCTGACGTCACCGCGCTTGCCGAGGCAATTGGTTACGACGAGCGGATCGGATCCAAGTTCCTCAAGGCGGGGATCGGTTTCGGCGGCGGTTGCCTGCCCAAAGACATCCGGGCATTCATGGCCCGCGCTGACGAGTTGGGTGCCGGCCGCAGCCTAGCTTTCTTGCGCGAAATTGATGAGATCAATATGCGCCGCCGGCGCGACGTCGCCCGGACCGCCGCCGACCTGCTCGAAGGGTCAGTCTTGGGTGCGCGGATTGCAGTGTTGGGTGTGGCCTTCAAACCGGACAGCGACGACATCCGGGACTCACCCGCCCTCAACATCGCTGCCAACCTGCATCTACAGGGCGCCGAAGTCCGCGTCTACGACCCACAGGCGATGGCCAACGCGGCTGCCGCCTTCCCCACCTTGCAATACGTAGAGTCCCTCGATTCGGCGCTCGCAGATGCTGACCTTTTGCTGTTACTTACCGAGTGGCAGGAGTTCTGCGACCTCGACCCAGTTGCCACCGCGGGCAAAGTTCGCAAGCAGCTGCTTCTCGACGGTCGAAATGTGCTCGACCGAGAGGCGTGGCGCAAAGCAGGTTGGACCTACCGCGGCATCGGTGTCCCCTAGCCCCGACCGCAGCCGGTCGCGCCGCGGGAACCGCCGCTAGCGGTCGCCCCGCACGACTGCGCCCTTGGCCCGGGCTTGCTCAGCCAGTTCGGCGCGGTAGTCATCCATGCGGGCGCGTAGGCGCCCGTCGCTGGCGGCCAAGATCCGCACCGCGAGCAGTCCGGCGTTGGCGGCGTTCCCAATGGCAACTGTGGCTACCGGAACTCCGCGCGGCATCTGCACGATCGATAGCAAGGAATCCATTCCGTCCAAATGCTTGAGCGGAACGGGGACGCCGATCACTGGCAGCGAGGTTGCCGCCGCCAACATGCCGGGTAAGTGGGCCGCACCCCCCGCCCCTGCGATGATCACCTGCAGACCGCGATCAGCGGCATCGCGACCGTAGGCCAGCATCTCGTCGGGCATCCGATGCGCGGAAACCACATCGGCCTCATAGGCCACATCGAACTGCTGCAGGGAGTCGGCAGCAGCCGACATCACCGGCCAGTCTGAGTCGCTACCCATGACGATTCCCACTGTGGGTGACTGCGCCTCAGACATTGTTAGCTCCTGTCACTCATCGATCGTGCCGGTGAGGTAGTCCGCAGCGTGGTGCGCCCGGGCCAGTACGTCGTCCAGATCGTCACCAAGCAGCGTCACATGTCCTATCTTGCGCCCTGGCCGCACCTGCTTGCCGTACATATGCACGTTTAGGTCGGGATCTCGTGCCATCACATGGCGGTAGGCCCGGTACATATCGGGCTCTTCGCCCCCTAACACGTTCACCATGACTACCCAGGGGGCGAGCCGCTGCGGACTACCCAGCGGCAGATCGAGAACTGCTCGCAGATGGTTGTCGAACTGACTGGCTACCGCACCGTCGATACTCCAATGACCGGAATTGTGGGGTCGCATAGCCAGTTCGTTGACGAGAACACCGCGGTCAGTGAGGAACATTTCCACCGCCAACATCCCCACGACATCCAGCAGACCTGCTACCCGTAGCGCCAGATCTTGGGCCGCGACCGCTACCTCATCGGCAAGCCCGGGGGCCGGGCAAACTACCTCAGTACAAATGCCGTCCGTCTGCACCGTCCGCACCACCGGATAGGCGACTGCCTGACCGCTGGCAGAACGCGCGACTTGCGCACTCAGTTCCGCGGTAAAGGGCACATACTCTTCCAGCAACCAGTTGGCACCCGGCGGCAGCGAGCCGGACAGCACCTGCCGCAGTTCTTCGGGATTCGCTACTACCCACACGCCTCGACCGTCGTATCCGCCACGCGACGTCTTGACCACCAGCGGCCAACCGAGTTCTTCCCCGGCCTGCTCCGCGCTCATCTCCGGGCGCCATGCCAACCACCCGGGACAGGGAATACCGGCGGCAGATAACTCACGCCGCATCTCGATCTTGTCTTGCGCGAAGCGCAACGCCGCTGGCCCTGGTCGTAACATCGCACCGGCATCCGTCAGCGCGGTCAGCACCGTGGGCGCCACCTGCTCATGGTCAAAGGTGATGACGTCACAGTCACGGGCAAAAGCCACGGCGGCGGACGGATCATCCGGGTCACCAATCATGGTTCCCGGGGTCACTCGGGCTGCGCTGTCATCAGGCCGGGCGGCGAGTACCGAAAAGCCGATGCCGAGACCGATCGCGGACTGCTGCGTCATCCGGGCCAACTGCCCGCCACCGATCATTCCCACTACCGGAAAACCCACGGGCGGGGGTGGCTGCAATTCCATATCTGCTGACCCTAGGGGATGCACTGCGGTATTTCGTCGCCCGGGTGTCGCAACGGGGCGCACCTCGAGTTGGATAGCGCGGCCAAACGGGTACGCTCGATCCGTGACCCAAACAGCACCAGCCTCATCCGGTGGACGGATGCGCACGCTGCTGCGGCCATTTCGTGCGCTGATTCACGAGGTGGGCAAGTTCGGCGTTGTCGGCCTGATTGCACTTGTTGTCGATGTGGGGCTGTTCAATCTGCTGATGTACGCCGGAAACCCCGGAATTCTCGCTGATAAGCCCCTCACGGCCAAGGGCATCGCGGTCATCGTGGCTACCACAGTCTCATTTGCGCTGAACCGCAACTGGACGTTTGCCCAACGCGGCGGTCGTTCCACGGTAACGCGGGAGTATCTGCTGTTCTTCCTCTTCAACGGCATCGCGATGTGCATCGCCCTCGCCTGCCTCTGGTTTTCTCACTACGCCCTCGGGCTGACCTCGCCACTCGCAGACAATATTTCGGCCAACGGCATCGGTTTGGTCCTCGGCACGCTCTTCCGGTTTTGGGCGTATCGCACCTACGTTTTCCCAGCTGTGGCGGACGAAGATTCCGAGGACGTGCCGGCCGCTTCGGCACTGTGAGTTGCAAAGCGTCAGGTGAGTTGGCTACCCCTGCGGGTCGGAGAGGGCATGCGGGCGTACGATTCCCAGGCCGCGGACCGGCCGTGGCGTGAGCGCTCGCACCAGGTAACTGTCTTCGGTCGCTGCTAGCGCTTCGGCAGTCGCGGAATCCAGCACAGTCGTGCCCGGACGAGCTAAGGCCGTAAATCGGGCAGCTCGATTGACCGTCACACCAAAAACGTCACCCATCCGGTTCAACACCGCACCGGTGGCTAGCCCGACTCGTATCTGCGGTAGTTCGGAGTTCTGCGCATGGGTTCGGTGCAGCGCTAACGCCACCTCTGCGGCGCTGGCCGCATCCGGGGCCACGAACATCACCTCGTCCCCTAATGTCTTGACCAATCGGGCGTTAGCGCCGTGGATGATGTCAGCGCTCCCCGACTCGAACGACTTCACCACCGAACTGAGCTCGGCATCATCCAACTGCCGTGCCAGCCGAGTGAAGGAGACTAAGTCCGCGAATCCCACCGTGGCTACCCCAGATTCATCGGCGTCGGCAGTGTCCGCGTCACCACCATCACTGGGCTGCTCGTCCAGCATTCTGCCCAGCGAGGCGGCAAGTTGTCGTCGCCAAACATAGGTCAGCAATTGCTCGAGTTCCGGCAGCAATTCCACGAGGTCGTCGGTGGCTTCGGCCGACCCCGGCTGTTCTGAATCAGCCACAGCTCGCAGATGTCGCCCCAAGGTATCGACTTCCCAGTCAGCCAATCGAGACGTGGTTTGACCCATGGAACGCGCGATCTCAGTCAGGCCCTCGAGATCTACCAACCCTCGCTCAAGGAGAACTGCTACCCGCAATAAGGCAGTGAGATCAGCATCGGTAAAGGCCCGCGCATCGCCGACATCGGCGAATCCCATCGCCCGCCATAACTGCCTGATGTCATCCAACGACAGTCGAGCAGCCGCCGACATTTCCTCGCGGGTGTACCGCTCGGTCCCACCGAGCACGATGGCGCGCAGCTGATCCCCCAAGGGTGCGGTCACGCTAGGTCGCCCTCCGACTCGCCAGAACCCTGTGCGCGACGCCGGGCCAGATCTTCATCGTGCAGTCGGTTCACCTCGCGCTGAACGAATTCCACGTCAGGCACGCCTTCAATGATGAGGGCCTCGTCTGACGCGGAACTTATGGACAAGGTGCCGTAGTTCACCAGCCGTCCCATCACCGAGACGTCAAAGGACACATTGTTCACTTTGATTAACGGCATATCGATGCCGTGGCGCGACACCAAGCCAGAGCGAACAATGACCCGACGGGTGGTGAAAACGTATTGAGTGGTGACCCAGTAGAGGAACGGTCGGACCACGAAGACTGCAGCGAGAAACAGCGCGATCAAGACCAGCGCCGTCTGTGAAATCCCGCTTAGGATGCCGTCGCCCTCCAACCAGCCGCCGAACCAGTCCCAGAGCAGAGCCATACCGAAGATGACCGCCAGCAGCACGAGGCCCGGAACCAGGAGTGCTCGCCAATGCGGTCGCATCTCAAAAACAATCGACTCGCCATCTGACAACAGCTTCTGTGGGTAACCCATGATCGTCACCGTACCCTCCGCAGGGTGGTTGCCGAAACCAATCAGCGGCTAGTGACGTAGGTGGATGACATCACCGACCGAGACCGTTTGCTGTCCTGTAGCGCTCGCTACGACAAGTTGTCCGACATCGTCGATATCTTCTGCGCGGCCTTCCAGTTGGCCGCCGTCGGGCAACTGGACCCGAACCTGCCGCCCCAGCGTGCCGCAGCGACGACGGAACTCCGCCAACAACCCGGCTGCCTCTGCGTGATAGCCCGCTTCCGCCCATCGCTGATGGATCTGATGCAGTTCGATCAACACTCGAGCTAATAGGTCGTTACGTTCGATATCAATACCGGCCAGCGATAACGAGTGGGAATCCGGTACCGGCAACTGCTCGGCAGTCAGCCCGACGTTGATTCCGCAACCAACCACCGCCCCACCGGACACGGCTTCGGCAAGGATGCCGGCTGCCTTGCGTCCATTCACAAGGACATCGTTGGGCCATTTCAGCGTGACCTGATCGTCAGCGGCGGGGATAGCCCGCACGACAGCGAGGCCCATGAGTAGCGGCAGGAACTGAGCAGAGTTCGCCGGTGCGGTGAGATAGACCGAGAAAGTCAGCGTCGCACCCGACTGCGAATACCACTCCCGATCCAGTCGACCCCGACCTGCACTTTGATTGTCAGCGGCGAGGACTGCTCCGGAACTGGCCGTTCCCGCTGCCACCGCGGCAGCTAGATCAGTGTTAGTGGAGCCGGTGCTATCCAGCACGACCACGTCACGCCAGGACACGTCCGCAGCAGCCAAATCAGTCAGCACTTGATCCGAATTCAACACATCTGCCCTGCCGGGCTCACCAGTTTCTGAGGGCACAGCCATAATGTAGGGGAGTTCAGCCCTGGAGGTGCTATGACCGCGGTCGCCGACGAGCCGACTTCCGATGTGCCCGATTTGTCCACGACAGCCGGCAAAGCTGCCGATCTGGTGGCTAAACGAGAGCAAGCCCGCGGGCGACGGCAAGAGGCGGTGGATAAACAGCACGCCAAAGGCAAGAAGACCGCCATGGAGCGAGTGGAGCAGTTGCTCGACGACGGTTCCTTCACCCAAATCGACGGGCTGGCGCGTCACCGCTCCCACAACTTCGGCCTGCAAGACAACCGACCCTACGGGGACGGCGTAGTGACGGGTTACGGCACCATCGACGGCCGCCCCGTCTGCGTCTTCGCCCAAGATTTCACTGTCTTTGGCGGCTCACTCGGCGAAGTTTTCGGCGAGAAGATCGTCAAGATCATGGATCTGGCCCTCAAGACCGGCTGCCCCATCATTGGGATCAACGATTCCGGTGGTGCACGGATCCAAGAGGGCGTGGTCTCGCTGGGTCAGTACGGCGAAATCTTCATGCGAAATGTCCGTGCAAGTGGCGTGATTCCCCAGATCTCACTGATCATGGGCCCGTGTGCTGGCGGCGCGGTCTACTCCCCCGCCATCACCGACTTCACCGTGATGGTGGATCAGACGTCCCACATGTTCATCACCGGCCCCGATGTAATCAAGACAGTGACCGGCGAGGATGTCGCTTTTGAGGAGCTCGGTGGTGCTCGCACGCACAACAGTAAATCCGGGGTCGCCCACTACATGGCAACCGATGAAGACGACGCGCTGGACTACGTCCGATCACTGCTATCGCATCTTCCGAGCAACAACCTGGAAGAGGCTCCGGTCTACGGTGACGACGCTGCATTGGAGATCACCGACGAAGACCGAGAACTGGACACATTGCTCCCTGACTCGGTGAATCAGCCCTACGACATGCATACCGTCATCGAGCACGTGCTCGATGACGGCGATTTCCTCGAGGTGCAGCCACTGTTCGCTCCCAACCTGGTCGTCGGTTTCGGTCGGGTAGAAGGCAGAGCCGTGGGTGTGGTCGCGAATCAGCCGATGCAGTTTGCCGGCACCCTCGATATCGACGCCTCCGAGAAGGCCGCCAGATTTGTCCGCACCTGCGACGCTTTCAACGTTCCGGTGCTGACTTTTGTTGACGTACCAGGCTTCCTGCCCGGCACCGATCAAGAATGGACCGGCATCATCCGCCGAGGCGCCAAGTTGATCTACGCCTACTGCGAAGCGACCGTGCCGCTGGTGACTGTGATTACTCGCAAGGCCTACGGCGGCGCCTACGACGTGATGGGCTCCAAGCATCTCGGTGGCGACATCAATCTCGCCTGGCCGACCGCGGAGATCGCCGTCATGGGCGCTCAGGGCGCGGTCAATATTCTTTACCGCAAGGAGTTAGCGGCGGCGGAGGACCCGGACACTCGCCGAGTGGAACTCACCGACGACTACAACCGGACGCTGTGCAACCCGTATCAGGCCGCTGAGCGGGGCTACATCGATCGGGTGATCCTGCCGCACGAAACCCGCACGCACGTCGTGCGAGCACTCCGGGCACTGCGCAACAAGCGCAAGGAGTCATTGCCGAAGAAGCACGGGAACATTCCACTGTGAGCGAGCAGGAACGACCCGCCGAGCCATTGCTGCGCGTAGTCAGCGGCAACCCTAGTCCGGAGCAGTTGGCGGCGCTGATTGGTGTTTTCTCCGCCGTGGGCGGGGCAGCGGAATCAGCAGCTCCAACGACCTCGGCCTGGTCCAGCAGCGCCCGTAAGGGCCGGTACGCGCCGCGCCCCGCACCTGGGGCCTGGCGGTTGAGCTTGCGGCAGACATGAGCCAGCGGTGGCCGCTGGTACTCGCCAGCGCCTCGCCCGCCCGACTGCGGCTGCTGCGCTCCGCCGGTCTGGACCCTGAGGTGATCGTGAGCGGGATCGACGAGGAAGCGCACATCGCCCAATATCACGATCAATCACCTGCTGGCGTGGCGTTGGAATTAGCCCGCGCCAAAGCGGCCGCAGTGGCAGCAACTCTGGAGCCAAATCGCGAACCCACCGTGGTCATCGGTGCGGATTCAGTGTTGGATGTCGCTGGCACCGCGCAGGGCAAACCTGACTCAGTGGCCGAGGCCCGCACCCGACTGGAAGCGCTACAAGGTCACAGCGCAGTGCTGCGTACCGGTCACAGTGTGCTGCGCACCGATACCGGCGCGAGTGCCAACACCGTGGTTGCCACCGAAGTTCGCTTCGGTCACTGGACTCCAGCGGAGTTAGACTGGTACTTGGCCACCGGCGAATCGCTGCAAGTGGCGGGGGCGTTCACTCTCGACGGCCTCAGCGCACCCTTTATGGCTGGTGTCGTCGGAGATCCGGGCAACGTCATCGGTCTGTCACTACCTGGCGTCCGCGAATTACTGGCGGAGTTGGGGCTAAGTTGGGTGGCGCTGACGGGGCCGGTGCCAGGGTAAGAATGACCAACACCACACCCAACAACCGACCGAGCGGCATGATGCGCAATTGGGCCTCGGTACCCTATTAGCCATGCAGAAAGTCCTGATCGCCAACCGTGGTGAAATCGCCATCCGGGTCGCCCGGGCCTGCCGAGACGCTGGCCTTACCTCTGTCGCGGTCTATGCCGACCCCGATCGGGATGCCCTCCATGTCCAGGAGGCTGATGAGGCCTACGCGCTCGGCGGGTCAACCGCAGCCGAGTCATACCTGGTCATTGACAAGGTCATCGCCGCTGCCACTGAGTCCGGTGCCGACGCGGTCCACCCTGGTTACGGGTTCCTGTCCGAGAACGCTGAGTTCGCCCAGGCGGTCATCGACGCTGGGCTGACCTGGATCGGTCCGCCGCCACAGGCGATTCGCGATCTCGGCGACAAGGTGTCGGCTCGCCATATCGCTGCCCGCGCTGGTGCACCCCAGGTGCCCGGCACCTCCGATCCGGTCGAGACCGCTGACGAAGTGGTGGCATTCGCCGAAGAACACGGCTTGCCAGTCGCCATCAAGGCTGCTTTCGGTGGCGGTGGCCGCGGCCTGAAGGTCGCCCGCACGCTGGAAGAAATCCCCGAACTGTATGACTCGGCTGTCCGGGAAGCGGTAGCCGCGTTTGGTCGCGGCGAATGCTTTGTGGAGCGCTACCTGGATCGGCCGCGCCACGTGGAGACGCAGGTGCTCGCCGATCAGCACGGCAACGTGGTCGTGGTGTCCACGCGCGACTGCTCGCTACAGCGCCGACACCAGAAACTGGTCGAGGAAGCACCGGCGCCATTCTTGAGCGACGAGCAAATCGAAGAGTTGTACCGAGCGTCCAAGGCCATCGTGAAAGAGGCCGGCTACTACGGCGCCGGCACCTGCGAATTCCTGGTTGGCCAGGACGGCACGATCTCCTTCCTCGAGGTCAATACCCGCCTGCAGGTGGAACACCCGGTCAGCGAGGAAATCAGCGGCATCGATCTAGTGCGGGAGCAGTTCCGCATCGCCGATGGCGAGAAACTCGGCATGAGTGACCCAGAACTACGCGGTCATTCCATTGAATTCCGGATCAACGGCGAGGATCCCGGTCGTAACTTCCTCCCCGCGCCTGGCGAGCTCACCGTCTGGGATCCCCCCAGCGGACCTGGTGTGCGGCTGGACGGCGGGTTCCGGCAAGGTGACGTCATCGGTGGCAACTTCGACTCGCTGCTCGCGAAGCTGATCGTGACCGGTCGGGATCGCCAGCAGGCGCTGGAGCGCTCCCGTCGGGCGTTGGCCGAGTTCACCGTGGACGGCATTGCCACTGCGCTGACGTTCCATCGTGCGGTAGTCGAAGATCCCGCTTTCGCACCGGAAGATCCGGCCACGCCCTTCCACGTGCACACCCGCTGGATCGAAACCGAGTTCGACAACACCATCCCGCCGTACTCAGGTGCTGCCGGCGAGGCAGCCGAGCCGGAAGCTCGCCAGACCGTCGTCGTCGAAGTTGGCGGCAAGCGACTGGAAGTCTCGCTTCCCGAGGGCATGGGCGCCCTTGGCGCCACGAGCGGTGGGAAGAAGAAGTCGCCGTCCCGCAAGAAGACAGCCGGCGGTGCCGGCGCTAGCGGTGATTCCGTCGTGGCTCCGATGCAGGGCACCATCGTCAAGATCGCGGTCGAGGAGGGTCAACAGATCGCCGAGGGCGACTTGGTGATCGTGTTGGAAGCGATGAAGATGGAGCAGCCGATCAACGCCCCTAAGTCCGGCACTATCAAAGGAATCACCGCTGAGGTAGGGGCAACTATTCCCACCGGCACCGTGCTCATGGAGATCGCCGACTAGTTGTCGTCGAATCGCTAGCGTCGCCTAGTCGGTCGCCCGGAGTTTGCGCGCGGCCTCGGCAATGGACCCGGTCAGCGAGGGATACACCGTGAAGTCCTCCGCTAGTTGGGCCACGGTGAGCCCCCGGTCCACGGCAATAGTCAGCGGGTAAATAAGTTCGCTCGCCTGCGGTGCCACCACCACGCCACCGATGACAACTCGGGTGTCTGCACGACAAAACACTTTGACAAACCCATCTTGGATGCCCTGCATCTTGGCTCGTGGATTGGTGCGCAATGGCAACGTGACACTCGCTGCTGCCACGTCACCATTGTCGATTTCGGCTTGGGAGTACCCGACCGTGGCGATCTCCGGATCTGTGAAAACGTTGCTGGAGACGGCTCGCTGATCCAGTGGGTGCACTGCTTGGCCGAGCAAATGCCACATGGCAATCCGACCCTGCATGGCCGCCACCGAAGCCAGCATCATGACTCCGGTGCAATCACCTGCGGCGTAGATACTGGGGTTACTGGTCCGCGATACCCGATCCACTTGGATAAAGCCACGCTCATCCACCGCCACACCTGCTGTCGTTAGTCCCAGCCCATCAGTGTTGGGAATGGAACCCACCGCGAGCAGGCAGTGGCTTCCGCTCAACGTCCGACCATCAGTTAACGTCACTGCCACGCCTGACTCGGTGCGAACTACGCTGGCGGCTCGGCTCCGGGCTTCGACCGCAACCCCTCGACGCTGGAACGCGTTCTCGATGACCTCGGCAGCATCGGCGTCCTCTGTGGGCAGCACTCGATCCCGTGATGACACCAACACCACCTCACATCCCATGGCGCGGTAGGCGGCGGCGAACTCAGCTCCAGTCACCCCCGAACCGATGACGATCAGGCGTTCCGGCAGTTCTTGCAACCGGTAGAGCTGCTCCCAAGTGAAGATGCGCTCGCCATCCGGTTCGACGCCAGGAAGCAGCCGGGGCCGGGCGCCGGTCGCGATCAGGATCGCCTCGGGCTGCAACCGTTGCTCCCCGTGATCTGTTGCTACCACTACTTCTCGCTCGGCCAGCTCAGCCTGCCCGCCAATTACCGAAATACCTTCCCGCTCCAGCCGAGAGCCAATGTCTGCGGATTGTTCGGCAGCGAGGTTTTCGATTCGTGCATTGGCCGCCGCGATATCGACGCCGATCGATCCCGGCCGGACTGGGGTGTCCCCGAGCGTCACCCCTAGGTGACCTGACTCGCCGGAAACTGTCAGCACATCCGCGACTGCGATCAGCGCTTTGCTGGGTACACAGTCCGTCAGCACGGCCGATCCGCCGGGACCGTCTCGTTCCACCAGGACGACCTCAGCGCCACATTGCCGGGCGACGAGCGCCGCCTCGTAGCCGCCGGGACCGCCGCCTATGATCGCTATCACGCCACCATTGTTGCCGACCTCGGCACCACGCGCGGCTTGTAACCAAGGCTAACCTGATAGCGACCGGAGGGGATCTATGCAGCAGCGACCTGATCCGCTGCCCGACTATCACTGGACCGGTAGCAGTCCATCGGACGCGGGGGCGCCGAATGTTGCTGTGGGATTGGACCTATCGCCCGTGCGGCCCTACCGACCCGACGCGGAACTACCCGCCGCGCCAGCACCGCAACCGGGTGATCTGGTCCCAGTGGCGCATCCGGCCATTCGCGTGGTGGCGGCCTACTGGCACGAGGGATGGCCACATGCGATTCCCGGGACCTGGCTGCGACCGGCGGCTGCCGCCCGGCTGTATCGCGCGGCCGAGTCGCTGCCGACTGGCTTCGGACTAGCCGTATGGGACGGCTGGCGCGACCCCCGACTGCAACAAGAGTTGTACGACGCCTACTACGCCGATCCGAACCTGCCGCCGGGCTTCGTCTCAGAACCTGATCCGGAGCCCGCTCACTGCCCGCCACATGCGTCTGGTGGCACCGTGGATGTCACGCTGACCTGGCAACAGCAGCCGCTGAATCTGGGTACGCCATTCGATGCTTTCGTACCAGCAGCGGCGGCAGACGCCCTGGAGCCCGATGGGCCGCCGCTGACCCGCAATCTGCGGCGACTCCTGGCCCAGACCATGACCGCAGCAGGTTTCGTGGTGCTCAGCACCGAATGGTGGCACTGGGAGTACGGCACCCGACTCTGGGCTGCTGCCACCGGTCAAGCACCCCGGTACGGCCGCACCAGCCTGC
Organism: Actinomycetes bacterium; assembly: GCA_022599915.1. Classification (NCBI taxonomy): domain Bacteria; kingdom Bacillati; phylum Actinomycetota; class Actinomycetes; species Actinomycetes bacterium. The sequence continues at coordinate 19,527 of JAHZLH010000021.1, read as the reverse complement.
CCGACTAGCGCATTTGCCCGAGGCTGGTGAGCCGGGAGACACTGAGGCGGTGACCATCAAGCGGGGCGGCAAAATTTACGACTCGCGGGCACGCATGAAGGCGGCTCATCGCGCGATGACCGAAAGTTCGGTGAAGCAGCCCGACGTCCCCCGCCCACCTGGCCCGCCCGGCCTGGAACTGGCGCTGTCGATAATGCTGCGGGGCCAGTCTGCACCACTAGTCTTCCAGCGCTTTCTGCGGGAGTACTCAGGGCTCGCGCACTTCAGACGTGGTTCCGAACACATCTACCTCACCTCAGATCCCGACCTAGTCGTGGAGGTTTTTCAGAATCAGGGCCGGCACACCATCAAACCGCCAGTGCTGCAAAGTTCCCAAGCGGTTCTTGGTGAGGGACTGCTCACCGCTGAGGGCGACCATCATCTGCGGCAACGCCGACTACTACAACCCGCGTTTCACCGAGATCGGATAGCGGGCTACGCGCGCACGATGGTGGCGGAGACCGAAGCCCACGTCGCGGAATGGCAGCAGGGTCAACAAATAGACGTGGCAGCAGATATGAGTCGGTTGACGCTGCAAATCGTTGGCCGGACCCTATTCGGGGTAGATATGTCCGGTTCGGCACACGACGTGGCTGAGGCTCTCGATGTTGTGCTGGCGAACTCCACTGCCGTCATTCAACCGTTGTCGAACATCCGAGCACGCCTGGGGATGCCACCGTTCGGTGCCACCATTGCGGCTGGGGATGATCTGGACAAAGTTCTGCAACGGATCATCGAGGAGCACCGCCAGACTGGTGACACTGGCGATCTGCTCAGCATGATGATGGCCGCTCGCGAGGACGGCGTGGGCATGGACGATGCGCAGCTGCGCGATGAAGCCATGACGCTGATCTTGGCGGGTCATGAGACGACGGCGATGTGGCTCACCTGGACCTGGCTGTTACTGGCGCAAAATCAGCAGCAGTCGATGTGGCTCCGGGAAGAACTGGATCAACTGCCCGATCGGCCACCAGAGTTTCACGACCTGCCATCGCTACCGCGCACCCGGGCGGTGCTGGCGGAATCGCTGCGACTCTATCCGCCAGCGTGGATGATTGGTCGACGACTCATGACTGATGTCAGCTATCAGGGCTGGACCATTCCGACTGGCTCGATCCTCTTCGCGCCAATGTGGGTACTGCACCGCAGCCCGGACTACTGGGACTATCCGCTAGCCTTCCGCCCGCAACGGTGGCTCAACACCGAGGGGCAATATGACGAGCGCGGCACTGTCCGGCATCGCGGGGCCTGGTACCCGTTCGGTTGGGGCAATCGACGCTGCATTGGCGACCAGTTCGCGTGGACCGAAGCCACCCTGCTGATGGCTTTCATGGCCCGCGATTGGTCCATGCGGGTGACCGATCCCAGTCGGTCAGTGGAGCCGGAGGGAAACATCACCTTGCGACCGCGCGGTGGCCTGCAGATGACTATCGAGCAGCGAATGACTTCTTTGCCTGACACTCCGTCATTTCAGCAAGCAGAAATGTTCACTCCGTAACACTACGAGGAGCGATTCGACAGTTTCTGCGTTCCGTCGCGGAGCCGATCTTCGACTAGAGATTTTTCTCGAAGTTTTTCGGAAAGTTCTGCAGGTTTTTGTTGCGACCTAACCCCCATGGCATCACTCCTATGTAGCGGCCATCCCAGCGGCCCCCACCTAGGAGATAGCGATGAGTGCAACACCTCGGACCTCAGAGCAAGCCAAGACTAGCGATTCCACTCGAATCTCTCGCCGACTAGCTCAGGCTGGCGCAGCCGCCGTCTTGATCTGCGGTTCTGCGTTTATCGGCACTCCGGCCCTAGCCGCGAACCCCGCCGATAAGGAGAACAGCACCGTCAAGGAGTCCGGCAAGACCGCCGAGGAGGGTTCCACCGCCAAGTCCGCAGCCGAGTCCGCACCCAAGCCCGAAGCCACACCAGCACCCGCAGCCAAGCCCGAAGCCACACCAGCACCCGCAGCCAAGCCCGAAGCCACACCAGCACCCGCAGCCAAGCCCGAAGCCACACCAGCACCCGCAGCCAAGCCCGAAGCCAAACCAGCACCCGCAGCCAAGCCCGAAGCCAAACCAGCACCCGCAGCCAAGCCCGAAAGCAAACCAGCACCCGCATCACCGAAAGGAAGTGTTCAGCAGCAGGCAGAATCGGCCGCTGCGCGCCATGATCAGGTTGGCCACGACCATGAGGGCCAGGATGACGACAAGACCGAGAAGGCTGACAAGAAGTCCAGCAGCCAGGGGAACTCCAGCAAGGGACATGCCAGCAAGGAAGACTCCGGCAAGGGCAACGCGAACAAGAACAACGGAAAGGCCGGCTCTCAAAACAGCAACAACAAGGAGGACCGGGCAGCCGCGCAGGGCAACAACGAGAAGATCACCATCTGCCACCGCACCAACGCCACCAGCAACCCCTACGTCCGGATCACCGTTGACCAGTCAGCGGCTGATGGCATCAATGGCAACGGCCGCGGCGTTGCTGATCACTACGGTGAGCACACCGGCCCGGTCTGGACTCTCGATCAGCCGAACGGCGGCCACTGGGGTGACATCATTCCGCCAATCTCGGGAGTGCACGGCGGTATGAACTGGAACACCGCAGGTCAGGCCATCTGGAACCAAGGATGCCGCGCCGCTGTCGAGCCGACACCAGAACCCACCACCGAACCGACCGAGGAACCCACCACCGAGCCCACCGAGGAATCCACCACAACCCCGACACCAGAACCCACTAGCTCCCCCACACCGGAACCCACCACCTCGCCATCGCTGGAACCCACATCCACACCGACCACTGAGCCGACGACCACACCGACGACCGAGCCACGCGTCGATCCGTTCATCGTGCCGACCGAGGAACCCACCACTACCCGCACGCCGGAACCCACTAGCTCCCCGAGCCCAGAACCGACCACCTCGCCATCGCCAGAACCCACCACCACGCCGACCGAGGAACCGAGCGTAGATCCATTCATCGTCCCGAGCGACGATCCGACCTCGCAGCCGTCAGACCAGCCGAGCGACGAGCCCACCGACCAGCCAAGCGACGAGCCCACCGACCAGCCAAGCGACGAGCCCACCGACCAGCCAAGCGACGAGCCCACCGACCAGCCAAGCGACGAGCCCACCGACCAGCCAAGCGATGAGCCGAGCGACGAGCCCGGTGACAAGCCGAACGATTCTGGCAACGGTCAGGACGACCAGCCGGCAGATGAAGGAACTCCCAACATCCAAGCCATCAACTTCCCGCAACGGGAGCAGCAGATCGCTGCTCCGGCAGTCAGCAGTTCGGATTCGAGTTCACTGGCCCGCACCGGCTCGGACGCCACCTGGACCGCCCTCCTGACTGGAGTGCTGGCGCTAGGAACCGGGGTCGTCATCATCGTCGCCGCCCGTCGCCGCCCGACCACAGATCAGTAGCCAACAACCACGCCAGCCACCACGCACGAGCGACTCGACACTCGACACTCCCTGCTAGCCGCTGATGGCCGATCTGAGGCGGCGACTGTAAACGTCACCGCCAGCGGCCCGACTAGAGACCCAGTAGCCTTTCGGCCGCTGCTGGGGCCGACAACTCACCCGCTCGCACTTGCTGTTGTAGGTCTGGCAGGGCAGCCACAATCTCGGACCGCTGATGGAACCGTTGCAGCAACCGGTCGTCTACTTCCTCGGTCAACCACAGCACTCGTTGCTCCCCCCGCAACTGCTGCAATCGGCCGGATTCCACCAACTGGTTCCGGTGGTCAGTGAGCGCCAGCCAGACTTCCGGCACGCCAGTTCCGGTCAGCCCACTACAGGTGAGTACCGGAACTTTCCAGGCATCTTCCTCGTCGTGACTGAACAGCCGCAGCGCCCCAGCCAACTCCCGCGCCGCCGAGCGCGCTTCGGGCGCATGGTCACCATCCGCCTTATTCACGGCGATGACATCGACCAGTTCCAAAATGCCACGCTTGATTCCCTGTAACTGATCGCCAGTGCGAGCCAATGCCAGCAGTAAGAAGGAATCGACCATGCCAGCCACCGCAACCTCGGACTGGCCAACTCCTACGGTTTCCACCAGTACCGTGTCGAAACCGGCAGCCTCCACGACCAACATGGCGGCGCGGGTGGAGCGAGTGACACCACCGAGCGTGCCGGCGCTCGGCGAAGGCCGGATAAAGGCAGCATCACTGGCGGCGAGGCGTTCCATCCGGGTTTTATCACCCAGCACACTGCCACCGCTGCGAACGCTGCTGGGATCCACCGCTAGCACGGCCACTCGACGGCCTTCACCGACCAGATACGTCCCGAGTTCATCGATAAAGGTGGACTTGCCGACACCGGGCACGCCAGAGACACCTACCCGCATGGCGTCACCAGCAGTCCCGCTGACGGCATCTAGCAGCTCGGCCGCTGCCGGTGCATCGCTGACTCGAGTGGATTCCACCAGCGTGATCGCCCGAGCGATGCTCGCCCGATCTCCGGCCTTGATCCCGGCAAGTAGTTCCGGGACTGACTGCCGCTGGCTCATCCGTCGAAGTCTGCGAGTAGTTCCTGGGCGGCTTCCGCAATGACGGTTCCCGGTGGGAAGATGGCAGCTGCGCCTGCTTCCCGCAAGGCGGAGAAATCGTCTGGCGGAATGACGCCACCGACGACGATCCGAATGTCTGGTCGGCCAGCGGCATCGAGCGCACTACGTAGTTCCGGCACCAGGGTGAGATGTCCGGCAGCCAGCGAGGACACCCCAACGATGTGGACGTCTGCTTCCACAGCCTGGCGGGCGACCTCATCCGGAGTGGCGAACAGTGGACCCACGTCAACGTCGAAACCTAGGTCGGCAAAGGCGGTGGCGATGACCTTCTGTCCGCGGTCATGACCATCCTGACCGACTTTGGCCACCAAGATGCGAGGCCGTCGACCGTGCTCCTCGGCAAATCGATTAGTGGCCGACCGAGCCTCGTTAATGCTGGACACTTCCCCCGCCTCCTCGGAGTAGACACCCGAAATCGTACGAATCACCGCGCGATGTCGACCGAATACCTGCTCCATCGCTTCGGAGATCTCTCCGACAGTAGCCCGCGCACGCGCTGCATCTACCGCAAGAGCCAACAGGTTTTGGTCCAGACCTTCCCCACGAGTACCGTCAGCGATCCCCTGGGCCGAAGCCGTGATGGCGTTCAGCGCCGCGGTTACCGCGGTGTCATCCCGCTCGGAGCGCAGCCGCTGCAACTTGGCTACTTGTGCCGCTCGAACCGCCGAGTTATCCACCTTGAGCACATCGATGGGTTCGTCTGTTTCCGGTTGGTAGCGATTCACACCGACTAGGGTCTGCGAACCCGAATCGATCCGCGCCTGGGTGCGGGCCGCTGCTTCCTCGATCCGCATCTTGGGCAGACCTTCATCTATCGCGCGAGCCATGCCACCGGCCTGCTCGACTTCCTCAATGTGCTGCCAGGCTCGACGTGCCAGATCGTGGGTCAGTCGTTCCACGTAATAAGAGCCACCCCAAGGATCGATCACCTTGGTGGTGCCGGACTCCTGCTGCAACAGCAACTGAGTGTTCCGCGCAATCCGCGCCGAGAAGTCGGTGGGCAGCGCCAGCGCCTCATCCAGGGCATTCGTATGCAGCGACTGAGTATGCCCCTGGGTCGCAGCCATCGCCTCGATCGTGGTGCGCATGACGTTGTTGAAAACGTCTTGAGCGGTCAGCGACCAGCCAGAGGTCTGGCAGTGGGTCCGCAGGGACAGCGATTTATCTTTCGTCGGATCAAACTGCTTCACCAACCGAGCCCAGAGCAGCCTGGCGGCTCGCAGTTTGGCGACCTCCATAAAGAAGTCCATGCCCACGGCCCAGAAGAAGGAAAGTCGGGGTGCGAAGCTGTCGATATCCAATCCCGCCGCCAGCCCAGCGCGGATGTACTCCACACCATCAGCCAAGGTGTAGCCCAGCTCCAGGTCGGCGGTGGCTCCGGCCTCCTGCATGTGATAGCCGGAGATCGAGATCGAGTTGAATCGCGGCATCCGCGCCGAGGTGTAGGCGAAGATGTCGGAGATGATCTTCATGCTCGGCGACGGCGGGTAGATGTAGGTGTTGCGAACCATGAACTCTTTGAGAATGTCGTTCTGAATGGTCCCGGTGAGCTTCTCCGGCGCTACCCCTTGTTCTTCACCGGCCACGATGTAGAGCGCCATGACCGGCAAAACCGCACCATTCATAGTCATGGAGACGCTCATCCGGTCCAGCGGAATCCCGTCAAACAGCATCTGCATGTCCAGAATGGAGTCGATGGCCACTCCGGCCATGCCGACATCGCCCAGTACTCGCGGGTGGTCACTGTCGTAGCCGCGATGAGTAGCGAGGTCAAAAGCGACTGATAGTCCCTTCTGACCAGCCGCGAGATTGCGACGATAGAACGCGTTGGATTCCTCTGCGGTGGAGAAGCCGGCGTACTGCCGAATCGTCCAAGGCTGAGCGGTGTACATGGTCGGGTAGGGCCCACGGAGAAACGGCGCGATCCCCGGGTAGGTGCCGAGGAAATCCAAACCGGTTAGGTCAGCAGCGCCGTACACCTGCTTGACGTCGATACCTTCCGGCGTCGTACGCGCTACTGCTTCCGCCGCAGCCGGGTGACCCGAGCTACCCGCGGACCACAAGTCTGTGTCTGCTACTGAGGGAAACTTGGACATCAGGACACTCCCAGATCGGTCAACGTGGTCTCGAGCACGGCGATGGCGTCACAACCGACGTGCAGATAACCATCCACTCCCGCCGAACGGTCGCTTTCCTCGCGATCACCGGGTTTACCAGCAAGCCAAATCCGCTGCGCGCCAGCCGCTCGAGCCGCCGTCACCGCCTCAGCTACCGCGTCGGCATAGTCAGCGTCGGCGCCGACCAGACACACCACCGGGGTCACTGACTCCGGTAACCCGTCCGACAAGGCAGTAGTTTCCGAACCAAGCCCCCCGGCTGCGAACAGGTTGCCTGCAAACGCCTCGCGAGCGCCGTATCGCGCCAGCGAGCCAATGGCGAGCAAGGTCACTGTTGGATCGCCAGCGGCATCGGCCCGAGCACGTAGCTGCTCGAATTGTTCCGCCGACCGGTGTTGTGGCAAGCCGCCACCGGGCCGCAGCCAGGATTGCAATGGTTGTTCGACTCGCTCACGATCCGGAAACTCAGACACACCAGTTACTGGCTCAGTTCGCTGAGCAATCCGGTGACTGCGCACCTGCCAGGTCTCGTGCAATAGTTCCGCGATGGTGCCTGCGGCCAGCGCCGCAGCGATACCGCCGTTGGCCTCCAACTGCTGGAGCAACTGCCAGGCAGCATCCGCACTGTTGCGGGTCAGCTCTTCTACGTAGTACGAACCACCTGCGGCATCTGCGACCGCATCGACATGGGACTCCTCCAGCAGCAAGTGCTGGGTATTGCGAGCCATCCGCTGGGCAAAGTCATCCACCTCGCCCCGCGCCAGCGTGTGCGGTTGCACCGCAACTGATTCCGCGCCACCGACACCACCGGCAAAGGCCGCGACGCAGTTGCGGATCAGATTGACCCAGGGGTCACGAGCGGTCAGCATCAGCACCGAGGTGCTGGCGTGCTGTCGCTGACCAATGTCGGTCACATCTGCCAGTTCGAGAATTCGTGCCCACAACACGCGGGCCGCTCGCAACTTAGCGATGGCCGGGAACTGCTCATCTGTCACGACCCAACGAAATTCAATCGAAGCCGCCGCCTCCGCTGGCGACCAGCCGGCCTGCTCCAACTCCCGCAGTAGCGCTAGACCAGCCGCTGTCGTCAAGGCCAGTTCTTGGGCAACGGTTGCACCCGCTTCGTGGTAAACCGCACTGTCGATGGTGAACGCCCGCACCCCGCGAAGGCGAGCAGCATCAGCCAGCGCCACCGGCTGCGCCCAATGCACTTCGGTCCCAGTCGCGGCGGCCCAGCCAACCGGATCCAGGCCCAGTGAGGTGGTAGCTGGCGCACCTGATTCCGGTAGCGCCGCCAGCAACTGTTCAGCAGCCGCAGCAGCGTCGGCAAAAGCCTCCAGCACCACCGGGGTGCTGGTCAGGTCCAGTCCGGCAAGCAACTGCGGCAAGGCATCGACAGCCAGCACGGTCAACCAGAGACTTTCTGCTCCGTCTGCAATGGCCTGTTGCGCTGCCGGTAGACCCTGTTCGGGACCGCCACCGACCCAGTGCCGCTGCCGGATCGACCAAGTGGCCGCATCCGGTGACCGAGTCCCACGCATCCGATCGCCGGTGCCCGGGGCGCTTGGTTCACCAGCATCGACACCGTCAGTCGCGGTGTAGAGCGGTAGCACAGCAAAACCATCATCGGTCTGAGTCGCCAGCAACTGTTCCACCTGCTCAGGAGCAACATTGCCGCGTGTACGTGCCAGTGCTGCAGCGGCCAGCGCACGCCACTGCTCACGGTCGGCGGTCGGGAAATGCCGCGCAAGCGGGAGGGTATCGGTCATGTAATCAGGATAGAGAGGTACCACCAACTCGCTGCGGTCGGTCATGAACGAGCGTGGCTACGTCAGCAAGTCTCGGCTTCCGCAGGCCCTTCGGCAGATGGTTCGCGCTAAGGGGTCTTCACTGAACTGCGATGAGGAGAAAAGTAATCACCGCGAATGCCGTTGCATCAGGGGCGGTTCCTACGTGCGGCGCTCACTAGAACCATCGACCCTGCCAGGGATACGTCGGCCGGCGGTGGGAGGAAGCCACGTATCTTCACAACATTCGCGGTGATTACCCATATTCTGAAGTAGCCACGTCTAGAAGTCAACCAAATACACAACGTTTGCTTTTCAGCCTGGTCTCTGCGTCCCTTTTGTGTGGAATCTCGCCCAGCACCAAGCCTTGCTGATTCGGATCGGCGAGGGGTCCAACTTTCCCTTCCCGAGCGCACCACTACCATGAAGACGTGTGAGATGTGTCCTTCGGACACGCCCCATACGCAAAGGTGGCACTCCGGAAAAGCGCCGGCACACCGCCGCTGAGAGTCAATCCGGAAATGCCGGTCGACACCGCGCCTCAACGGGCGATGTCGCCGCGAGAAAGGATCAGCGTCATGAACGGCACCCTGTATAAGGGGGGTGTGTCGATGTGGTCATGGGTGGCACATCGAATCACCGGGGTAGCGGTCCTGTTTTTCCTCTATGTCCACGTCTTAGATACCGCGCTTGTCCGGGTGTCACCTGACGCCTACGACGCAATCATTGCCTCCTACAAAACCCCGTTGGTCAACCTGATGGAGGTCGGTTTGGTGGGAGCGGTGCTCTTCCACGCGCTGAACGGCCTACGAGTGATGGCGGTCGATTTCTGGAAGCGCGGGCCCCGACTACAACGGCAAATGCTCTGGGCCACCATGGCGGTTTGGCTGGTCATTATGGTGCCCGGAACCTACTTCATGATGAAACACACTGTTGAATCCCTATTCGGAGTTGCGTCATGACTGCCATCCCTGATCTCGCCCCACCGAATACAACCGCACCTCGGCGGAAGTCGGGCATGAACTTTGAGAAGAACTCATGGATCTTCATGCGCGCCTCTGGCCTCATCCTGGTTGTGCTGGTCCTCGGCCATCTCTTCATCATGAACATCCTGGACGGTGGCGTACAGCGAATTAACTTCGCATTCGTAGCCGGCCGCTGGAGCAGCCCGTTCTGGCAGTTCTGGGATCTGACCATGTTGTGGCTAGCTATGTTGCACGGCACGAACGGCCTACGCGTCATCATTGGCGACTACGCCAAGAGCGGTAAAACCCGATTTTGGCTCCGCGGCGTGCTGTATACCGCTTCGGCCGCCACAATCATCTTAGGCACTTTGGTGATCTTCACCTTCGATCCGAACCTCAGCTGAGCAGGAGGCAACTCATGGCGGTCCACCGGTACGACGTCGTCATCGTCGGCGCAGGCGGCGCCGGAATGCGCGCAGCCCTCGAATCGGGCAAACGAGCGCGCACTGCGGTGCTCACCAAGCTCTACCCGACCCGTTCTCACACCGGAGCAGCCCAAGGTGGGATGTGCGCGGCACTGGCGAACGTCGAAGATGACAACTGGGAGTGGCACACCTTCGACACCATCAAAGGTGGCGACTATCTAGTTGATCAAGATGCCGCCGAAGTCATGTGCAAAGAGGCCATCGACGCCGTCTTAGACCTTGAGAAGATGGGGCTTCCCTTCAACCGCACGCCAGAGGGGCGCATTGACCAGCGCCGCTTCGGTGGCCATACCCGCAACCACGGTGAGGCTGCGGTGCGTCGATCGTGCTACGCGGCAGACCGCACCGGTCACATGATTCTGCAGACGCTCTATCAGAACTGCATCAAGGAGGGCATCGAGTTCTACGACGAGTGGTACGTCCTCGATCTCCTCGTTGAGGACGGTCGGACCGTGGGCGTGGTGGCCTACGATCTCGCCACTGGGGAACTGCATACCTTCCACGCCAAGAGCGTGGTCTTTGCTACCGGCGGCTTCGGCAAGGTCTTCAAGACCACGTCCAACGCTCACACTCTCACCGGTGACGGCATGGCCATCGTCTACCGCCGCGGCATCCCACTAGAAGACATGGAGTTCTACCAGTTCCATCCGACCGGCTTGGCGGGGCTCGGCGTCTTGCTCACCGAGGGTGCCCGCGGGGAGGGCGGCATCTTGCGCAACGCGTCCGGTGAACGCTTCATGGAACGCTACGCACCTACCATCAAAGACCTCGCTCCCCGTGACATGGTGGCCCGCGCCATGGTTCAGGAAGTCCGAGAGGGCCGCGGCGCCGGTCCCGACAAGGACTACGTCTACCTCGACCTCACGCATCTGCCAGCAGAGCAGGTCGAGTCGAAGTTGCCGGACATCACCGAGTTTTCCCGCACCTACCTCGGGGTAGATCCCATTACTGAACTGGTGCCGGTGTTCCCGACCGCCCACTACGCCATGGGTGGTGTTCCTACCGACGTGGAGACTCGAGTGCTGGCCAACAACACCGACGTCGTGCCGGGCTTGTATGCCGCGGGCGAGGTTGCCTGCGTATCAGTCCACGGCGCCAACCGATTGGGCACCAACTCCCTGCTAGACATCAACGTGTTTGGCCGCCGCGCGGGTATTGCCGCGTCGGAGTACGCCAACTCGGTTGATCACTCACCACTTCCTGAAGACGCACAGGCATCAACCCGGGCGCTGCTCGATGGACTGCTGTCGGGCGATGGCACCGAGCAGGTGGCTGCGATTCGTCGCGAGTTGCAAGAGACCATGGATATGAATGCTCAGGTGTACCGCACTGAGGCCACATTGAAACAGGCGTTGACCGACGTCGAGGTACTGAAGGAGCGTTACCAGCACGTGGGTGTGCAAGATCAGGGCCGTCGCTACAACACCGATTTGTTGGAGACTGTGGAACTGGGCTTCCTACTCGATCTCGCCGAGGTGCTGGTGGTCGGCGCGCTGGCCCGTAAGGAATCCCGCGGTGGTCACGCCCGTGAGGATTACCAAGCCCGCGATGACGTGAACTTCATGCGCCACACCATGGCGTACGCCGAGACCGACGCCGATGGCCGTCCATTTATTCGGCTGGACTACAAACCGGTCACTGTTACCCGCTACGAACCGATGGAGCGCAAGTACTGATGGCAACCGCAACCGCCACCCCGACCGCTGTACCGGAGACCGTCGCGCCACAGGCGTTCGATGTCACGTTGCGCATCCGCCGGTTCGATCCCGATACCAGCGACACCTACTTCTGGCAGGAGTTCACGGTCTCGGTCTACCCGACGGATCGCATCCTTGATTGCTTGCACAAGATCAAGTGGGAGCAGGACGGCACGTTGACCTTCCGGCGCTCCTGTGGCCACGGCATTTGCGGCTCCGATGCAATGCGGATCAACGGTAAGAATCGGCTGGCCTGTAAGACCCTGGTCAAAGACCTGAAGACCAAAAAAGCCATCACGATAGAGCCGATTAAGGGCCTCGAAGTCGAGAAGGATCTGATCGTCGACATGGAGCCGTTCATGGCGGCCTACAGGAAGGTCAAGCCCTTCCTGATTCCCAGTGACCCGGACCCAACTCGGGAGCGCGTCCAGTCAGCCGAGGAACGCGCCGCTTTCGACGACACCACCAAGTGCATCCTATGTGCGGCCTGTACGACATCCTGTCCGGTGTTTTGGACCGATGAGCAATACTTCGGCCCGGCTGCGATCGTCAACGCTCACCGTTTCATCTTCGACAGCCGAGACGGTGCTGCCGACCAACGCCTGCAGATTCTGAACCAGTCCGAAGGGGCGTGGCGCTGCCGCACCACATTCAACTGCACCGATGCCTGTCCTCGCGGCATCGAGGTGACCACCGCGATTCAGCAGGTCAAGCGGGCCATGATGTACGGCACCGAGGACGCAGACTAGCTGCTACTCGGTCCCAGGCTCAATGCCTCGATCGATGAGATCTTGGATCTGCTGTTCGGTGAGTTGATCCGCTGAATTCTTCGTCCACTTCGCCGCTTCCTTGGCGACCTTGGCTTCAGCAGCGGCGACCTTGTCCTGCTGCTTGTGCGAAGCATCTTCCCAGTCCCGCTTTAACTCCCACGCCAACTCTCGCTCACGCAACGCATCGTTGATGCGCGTCATTTGCTCAGCAGTCGCCGGTAGCCCCCACACCTGTTGGATCGCCGCCGGAATCTCCAGTCGATAGTCGTGGCCGCCCTCCTGGAAGGTGCCCGGTGTTGGGGTCAGCGCGTTCAACAGATCGGTGAACGTGGCAACGAAGGTCACCACCGGTAGCCAACTAGTCCCGGTCGGCGCTCCCGGTGGCCGAGACTCGGTCGGCCCCAACCAGTCCGGCCGCCGCCACAGCAGCGGTGCCTCGAACTTGGGGACCGGGTCGTCGCCGTTTTGCAGCAATAGATACTTCACCTTCGCCCGCTCATCATCGGCCAACTCGTGCCAGTCCGACACTGCGCGCGGTGCGTAGATTGCGCCGGGTTCGACTCCGGGTGGCTGACTTTGCGGTCGGCCACCCCACACGCGTTGTCGCCATTTAGTGAACGCGGGTGTTCCCACCCAGACACCGGCCTCGATACCAGCACCGCGCAAAGATACGTCGCTGGCGCCGGAAAACATTTCCTCGCTCACCTTGCAGCCGAGGCTCTCACCGAAAATGAAGAACTTCGGCCGTCGTTCCGCCGGCAGCGCCAGCAAGCGCTCGGTCACCCCAGCTACCACCATCTGGGTCTGTCGGGTACCTAAATCAGTCCGAGTCAACGACAGCGCCGACGGCAACACCGAATAGGCGATCGCCATGCTGGCGCAGTCCCCTCGCGCCAGGTACTCAAACGTTTCACTGGCCACGTAGTTGACGTAGCCAGACCCGGTGGGCGAGAACAGCGCCACGTACTTACGCTCAAAGGCCCTAGTCCGGTCGAGTTCATCGAGCAAGAGTTGCGCACGTTCCTCCGGGCTGTCCGCGACCGGCAGTGAAGCGTAGACCCGGATTGGTTGCTTCGCGGGTTCAGACATAACGGCCGAAATCCCGTCAGCCAACAGCACCTCACTGAGCCACCGGGCGCCTTCTCGACTCTGCTTCTCCCAGGCGATGCCAGATGCTGGGCTGCCAGTCACCTCTGACAGGGTGGGTGGGTCGACGTCGGTGGTGTCCAACTCGGTGCCCACGCCAGTTAGCTTGGTCGTTACCCCGCTGACTGCTAGCCAGCTCAGACCGAAACTGGTGGCGGTAGCGCCGATGCGGCCAATCGTGCGGTGGTCATCCGGCGAACCACCGAGGACTCGCGCCGCGCTCTTGGCGACAGCACTGGCAAGTGCGGATTCACCGTGGGCGGCGCCGAACAGCAGTACGGCGGTGGTGGCACCTAGGGCCCCGGTCTTGACGACACTCAACTCTCGGGTGGTGTCTTCGAAGTACTCGCCATCGGGCAATTGCGATCCGAAGGTGGCTCGACCGGGTCTGGTGCGGGACCAGGCGGCAATACCGGTTGCGGCCATCGCGCCAAAAGCTAGCACCCTGCCGCCCCGGCGACCGCGTACCCACTCCAGCACATCAGCGACAACTCCTGCGCTGGCTGCTGCCGCCACCCCGGAGGCCGCTAGCCGCGCGACGGCAGACTTGGCGGATTCGCTCCCCCGCTCGTCGAGAGCGCGCTGCGCGGCGAGACCAGCTGCCGCCGCCGTCGCATTCACCAGCGGAGCTGCCAATCGGCTGGGAATCGGCACTCGATCAGCCACCGACCGCAGCAGCGATCCGACGGATACTCCCCAGCCGTAACTACTAGCGGCGGCGACGCCAGTGATGATCGCCTGATCTGGGGTGCCGCGGGTCAGCAGATTGGGCTCGGTTGAGCGACCGGCAGCGTAGGCGGCTAGCAGCAGGCCCGACCGTGCCGAGACATCAAGTTCGGTAGTGATTGCCATGGTTAGAGCTCCCTGCTGTCAATCCGGCCGGATGAGATCGCGGCAAGAAATGCCGCGTAGTCGCTATCGTTTTGTCGCGCATATCGCTCGGAGAAGTCTGCAATCGCTTCGCTGAAGCCGCGGCCCTTGCCGAGATACCCGTGGATAGCATCGGGATCTCCTGACCGGGCATGGCCATGTGCCAGTGTCCAGCCACAGATTTTGGCGTAACGCGCTAGCCGGTCACGATCCATAGTCGCGATGTCAGCAGAACCTTTCATGTCCCGGAATTGCCGCCAGTAGAAGTTCGTTCCGTTAGCCGCACCTGACCAGCCTAAGAAGGCATCGCCACTGGCCTGGATCATGTGCCGACCTTCCACTACTCGTCGACCGGCGTGCCGGTAGCGACTAGCGGGTAGGTAGGGCTGCAGGACCGATTCGCCGGCCTCTTTGATCTGCAGGAAGAACGGCTCGCCGTGGCGCCGCCCGGTAAGCAAGATGATGAAGCAGCGAGTGCCGACACTGCCGACGCCTACCACCTTGAGCGCGATATCCACGATGTGGAAGTGCGCCAGCACCGAGCGAATGCTGACCGGGATCGAGTCCAAGTACTGGTGCAAGTTGTCTTCCGCCATGCCGCGTAAGTCACCAGCATCGATTCCGTACTCCACGAGTTCTCGGGCTGGTGCCAATAGCGGTGGATCACTGCGGATGCGTAGCGACCCGTCGACCTGCTCAGTCAACTTACGCAACGCCCGATCACTGTTGTTGCGCCGAGCCTTAGCCGCTTGCTTGGTCAGCTTCTTTCGCTCGCTCTTACGAGGTACGAGTTTGCTCAGCTGCGCCACATCAAGTTGGGCGTACCAGAGATCCAAAATGGACATGGCCGCAAAGCGACCCATGGCCTCGGCGTAGGACATGGCAGTGAGCCGGGCGCATTCTCGGCCTACCTTGGTCCCGAGGCCACTGTCCTCCGCCCCAATCACGAAACTGGCTGCGAGTCGCTTCAGATCCCACTCCCACGGGCCAGGCAGCGTTTCATCGAAGTCGTTGACATCGAAGACCTGGGCTCGTTCCGCTGATGCGAAGACTCCGAAGTTGGATAGGTGGGCATCACCGCACAGTTGGACATACTCACCTGAGTTTGGCTGACTCGCAAGATCGCCCGCCATGATGGCAGCAGTTCCTCGGTAGAAGGTAAAAGCCGATTCGGCCATCCGGGCGTGGCGCACCGGAACGAGCTCAGGGATTCGGGTGGCGTTCTGCCCGGTGATCACGTCCACGGGATCTCGACGATCAGCTGCTGGCTGCCACTCGGCGTTGCCAGATCGGGGGAATTCCTTCCGCAGCGACTTTCCTCGACTCTTGCTGCCTGCTCGACCGTCGTCCTGGCTCACGGACTCACCTACCTCAACGCCAACGCCCGAAACCTCCCCGGGCGCCTGCCAGCCTACGGGTCAGCAGTACCGAAGGCACTGACAACAGGCCGAGGATCACACTGGACGGCGAAGCCCCATCTTCTGGTACACATCCGCTACGGTTTCGGCGGCCACTGCCCGCGCCCGCTGCGAACCGGAATCCATCAGTCGATCTAGTTCCGCCGGATCGGCCAGCAACTCGGTTACTTGATCTGCGACGTTCTGCGCAAAGGGTACGAGTAGATCGGCGGTGGCCTGTTTGAGCGGTCCATAGCCACCGCCAGCGAACTCCGCGGTCACCTCGTCAACCGAAACACCCCGCATGGTGGCAATGATGGCGAGCAGGTTGCTCACCCCAGGTTGTTCGGCTGGATCAAACCGCACTTCTCCCACCGAATCAGTGACAGCGCGCTTGATCTTCTTCTCCAGTGCCTTGCCCTCTTCCAGCAAGAACAGGCAGCCAGCAGGCAATGACTTACTCATCTTCGCGACCGGTTCCTGCAGATCGACAACCCGAGCAGTGTCCTTCACGATGTGTGGCTTCGGCACCACAAAGGTGTCACCAAACCGACTATTGAATCGTTGCGCCAGGTCACGAGTCAGTTCTAGATGCTGACGCTGATCTTCCCCAACCGGCACTTCGTCGGCCTGGTAGACCAAAATGTCGGCCGCTTGCAGAATCGGGTAGGTGAATAATCCCACGCTGGCGGAGTCACTGCCTTCTCGGCTGGATTTGTCCTTGAACTGGGTCATTCGGTTTGCTTCACCGAATCCGGTTAAACACTGCAGCACCCAAGCTAGTTCCGCGTGCTCCGGCACTTGGCTTTGCACGAAGATGCAGCTGCGTTCCGGGTCCAGTCCGAGCGCCAGCAGCTGCGCATATGAACTGCGGGTGCGAGCTCGCAGTTGCTCGGGGTCGGTCGGGACGGTGATCGCGTGCAGATCCACCACCATGTAGTAGGCATCGTGGGTGTCCTGCAGCGCTACCCAGTGGCGCAGTGCACCCAGGTAGTTGCCCAAGTGAAATGAATCGGCGGTGGGTTGAATCCCGGAGAGCACGCGTGGCATAGCCGCTATTGTGCCGAATCACCTGCGGATGTCAGCAGCGGCATCGCCGTGGGTGGCTCAGAAAGTGGCAATCGCTAATGCATGTCCAGCCAAGACCCACGCCCCTGCTGCTGTTACTGGCGGGGGTTGCCAGCGGGGCGACGGTGGGCATTTCGTCAGGCGTTGCCTGGGCCTGGGTGACCGGGCCGCAAACCCTCGCCCGACCAGTCACTCCGATCACGGCACCGTGGCTGCGGATCAGCACCGCTCGCCACGACCGGCAGCACCCGCTGGCGTTGCATCTGCCCCCAGGTCGCGTCGGCCAGATCAGGCCCGGCAGCGGTTTAGCCGGTACCGTACTTCTTCGGCAGACCTTTGCGGTTGGTGGTCACTTTGATGGTGGTTTTCTTGCCGTTGCCGGCGATGTTGTGGGCACGCACTTGCACCGTGTAGGTGGAGTTCGGTGACAGTTTCTTGAACTTCTTGGACAGTTTCCCGTTCGGCGCGGGCACCCAATCTTGGGTTTTCCACTTCGTCCACTTCTTAGCCCGCGAGGTTTTCTTCGACGTACCTTTCTTCGTGATCCGCGTCAAATATCCATCCGGCTGCGCGCTACCAATCTTCTTCGCCTTCTGCCACGTCGCCGTAAACTTGGTCGTCGTGCGCTTCTTCGCCGGCGCTTTCAGGTTCTTCACCGGCCCCGGCGGGACCAGCACCTCAGCGACTTCCAGGTAATCCGGGTCATCCTTATTCGGTATCCCGTCACCATCATGATCACCGTTGGGTTGGTAATCCGGATCGTCCTTATTGGGTATCCCGTCACCATCATGATCACCATTCGGCCCGCTGGGAACCTCCTCTGGCGTGATCACGGTATACCCGGTGCCAGACACTGCGACAGAGTTCGGTGACCCGGCAGCGTTCGACGTCAGCTTCAACAAGGCAGCAGACTGGGTGTCATCACGGGGAAAGAACCGGACCTCAATGTCACACGTGGCCCGCCGCTTGACCGCCCGATCCGTACAGTCACTGGCATCCTTGACATCAAACTCATCACGACTCCTACCCTTCTCATCGACCACCGACACCTCTTCCACCCGCAACGGCGCATCACCAGTGTTCGCGATCACCGCTGTCTTCGTCGTCACCGTGCCCACTTCCCGGTCCCCGAAATCCACCGGACCAGCAGTCACCACCGGCTGAGTGCCATAACCGGTCAACGCGATTCTTTCCTTCGCCGCAGCAGTGTTCATCACTGCTGTGATCGTGGTCGACCGTGGCCCCACCTGATTCGGAGTGAACAACACCTGCACGAAACACGACTCCTTCGGTGCGAGGGTGTCTTTCCGGCATTTGTCCCGGTTCTTGCCGAACTCACCTTTATAGCCTTTCACCTTGTTCAGTTCCAGCGGCACCTCACCGGTGTTCGTGACCTTCACCTTCTGCTTGGCAGTGGTCCCGACCGGCACCGGACCGAAATCCTCCACCGGCGCACTCATCACCGGGAACGCCCCCTTACCCGACAACCCGAAACTATCCGGGCCGGACTGCCCTTTCCGGGTCACCTGAAGGTCAGCCGCAGCAGAATCTGCACTAGTCGGCTTGAATCGGATACCCACCTCACATTCATCACCAGCTCCCAGACGTTTCCCCGAACATTCATCGTCGCTGTTCGTTAGCCGGAAACCCTCACCGTCAACCGCAACCGCCGTCACCGTCGTCGCTGAGTCACCCTCGTTAACCACCGTCACCGTCTGAGTCGCAGCCGACCCCACCCCCGTCACCGGAAAACTCGTGTTCTTCGCCGTCAACACCGCATTAGGAGTCGACGCCGACAACGCCACCTTCGCCGGGTCGGGCTTGCCGCCACCGGTGGGAACTTGCGCGTTCGACGGAATCACCAACGCCGCCGCAAATGACCCCTCATCCTCACCAGCGAACCTCACCGTCATCGTGCACGACCCGCCCGGTTCTACCGTGCCCGAACAGCCCAAAGCCACCGAGAACAAGCCCGCATCGTCACCGGTCACCGCCACCTTGCTGGCATCCACCACCAGCGGCGCCTCACCAGGGTTCTTCACCGTCACCGTCTTGCTATCCGACAACGTGTCGGTGAACTCCACCGGATTCGGACTCACGTCAATCTCCGCGCGCGTACCCGTCGCAGTCACCGGCACCTGCAACTCACCATTAGCCGCATCCGAGGCCACCGTCACCACAGCACCCTTCTCGCCCCGGAACGACGCGTCGAACCCCGCCGCAAACACCACCTCCACCTGACACGAATCTCCCACAGCCAGCGCACCGCCGGTACACGCCGACGCATCCGCTATCGACAGTCCCGACCCCACCGCTTGCTCCAACGACACACCCGTGATCGTCACCGGTCCATCACCAGAGTTCGTCACCGTCACCGACTCCGTGCCCGTGCCACCCACCGGCACCTCACCAATCGACAGCACATCCGGGGCAGCCGTCAACTCGCCCTGCACCCCCGTACCCGTGACCCCCACTTCCGTCTCTTGAGCGAAACCTTGTGGGGAAAGGGTCACTACCCCACCAAACGCCCCTCGCTCCTGCGGCGTAAACGTTACATCCCCAGAACACGGATCAGCGTCCACCACCAACGCCGTCACTTCACCGGCAGCGTTCGTCTGCACTT
>JAHZLH010000020.1 GCA_022599915.1 Actinomycetes bacterium | reverse complement strand
TTTCGAGTTTGTTCGCGCAGCGTTCGCAAGGTGTCTGGCAACGATGCTTCTTCATTGTGAGCGGGTACGAGCACCGTGAGTTTCAGTTCTTCACCAGGAGGTCGGTTAGGCCCTGCCGATCGGTAGGTACTCAGCAGTTCTCGCCGGGTACTGACCGTCAATAGGGCATCCAAGCCCTCAAAGACCACCGCCGCGAGTGCCACTGCCAGCAGAACCAAAGCGGCAGCGACAAGAATCTGGGTCGGCGGCATCTCCGCAGACACCAAGAACTCGAACGGACCCACACTCTTCTGCTCCGGTGGCTTCGGTTCCGCTTCCGCCGCCACCAGCAGCCCTAGCGCGACGATGAATGCGCCAATGACAACCACTAAGCCGAGAACAACGAGAACCGTCACCCGGTCGTACAGCAAGGACGGGGCCTTGGGCGCCGACCTGCGCGCCTGTTCACCGGCAAAGCGCTCTAGAGCGCGCTGCTCTTCCCCAGGCAAGGCCAAGATCTCCTCCTTGAGATTCGATCCGAGACCAGCGGGCGCTGATGCGTCTCTCAGGCCTGCAAGTTCGCGTCAGTTGTTGTCGACAACCCTACCGACGAGGCCAACGCTTTTCTTCCGCTTACCCGAAGCGAAAATCACGATGCCGCCGAAGGTTTCGGTGCATCCGGCAGCGGAGCGGAACCAGCGTCTGAGTCATTCCATCCGCAGAATCAGCCGGTGACTTTGATCTTGCCCTTCATACCGGCCTGCGCGTGACCCCCCACAGTGCACTTGTATTTCACTTTGCCCTTGGTGAGTTTGACCTTGACCTTCGTCGTCTCACCAGGACCGATGATCGGCGTCTTCTTCTTACCCACCTTGAGGTCATGATTCATGGTGGAATTGTTGGTGTATTTGAAGACATACTTGCCGGCTTTGAGCTTCTTGGGCATCCCCTCGTAAGAGAAGGCGTCAGTAGCCGGCGTGACCACTTTGATGACCTTCTTCTTGCCGGCCGGAGCCGCACTTTCCGCGACAGCGATCGATGGAGCAGTCGCGAAGATCAGCAGGCCTGCCGATCCGGCCGCAACGGACATCATGAAGGGTCTACGCATCGGATCCATCCTTTTCTTCTCGTGGCCTCAGCCTAGGCGGCGATCTAGTTGACCGCTACTGCAGAGCAGTGTTCGAGCGACTGCCAGCCATCGATGAGACACTTGTATCGGTGAAACTATGACGTCGTCGTTATGGCTGGAAGTTCCCAAGGATTTGTACGAATCCTTGGGAGTTGCCGCTGCTGCCACCGATAGTCAGATACACCGTGCCTGGCGCACAGCGGCCAAGGACGTCCACCCGGATCTCGGGGGCAGCGCCGAAGAATTCCGGGCCATTCACATCGCCTACCTGGTGTTGAGCGACCCCGTGCAGCGATCCGAATATGACCGCTACCGCTGGACCCAGCAGGCCCTGACCCAATCACACCCACCCACTCGGGATGAAAACATCCCCCAGCCCGCAGCCACTCCGGCAGCAGAGCGCGAGGGGACGGCCTCAGCAACCCGGTCTCGCTCGCCCTACGAACGGCCGTTACTGCTATGGCTGATGGCATTGGCAGCGGTGGTCGCAGTGGTGGGCTCGTATATCTGGCCCGGTTTCACAATCATCACCGGAATCGCGGTGGGTGTAGTCGTACTGTCCCGCTACCACCACATGGGATTCGGACTGCTCCGCCGCCGCTAATTGTTAGCTTTCGCTGGCTCTTGCGCTCGAACGATTGCCCGCATCACCAGTAGGCAAATCCCCAGCCAAGTCAAACCCAGCAGCCAGCCACCGAGAACATCCGTCGGCCAATGCACCCCAATAATGACTCGACTCGCCCCAATAGCCACCCCCACGACGATCAGTAAAACTCCCACCAACCAACGCACTCCACCAGGGATCAACACCAGTGAAATGAGACCCAACACCACCCATACCGAAATCCCGGATTGAGCATGTCCCGAGGGGTACGACAGACTTTCTTGCAGCAGCCACGTCCCATTCGTGGGCGGGCGTTCTCGCTCAATAAGGTTCTTGAGGACAGTGTTCAGCAAAGCACCACCAGCTGCACTCAGCGCCAGGAAAACCGCTGCCAACGTCGGCACTGGCAACGGACGACCGAACCTTCCCCATGCCAAGAGACCGAGCACGATGACCACCACCAGTCCGGTGGAAAACTTCACCCCACCAATGACCTCTAAGAAGAGACAAACGTCGACCAGCCACTCGTTCGCCGTCGCCCACGCAGTAGCAGTTTGGTTCAGTGACACGTCGACCTGAGTCACCATCCCAGGCGCGGTCACCACCACGACGGTGACAACCGCGAAGCAAACTCCCGCTACGAGAGCGAGCAACCCACCAACTCGACCTATTCGCGGCCAATCAAGTTCTGCGCTCACAACGGAACGCTAGCGCCCAACCCCCGAGCGACACCACGGCTACCCGGAAATCCACAAATCAAGCCATCGGCCCGCAACAATATCTATGTGCGACTGCCCACTGCGCTTACCCGCTCCGCGCCGGCCAAGTCACCTGAGGCTCAGGATTTCCTGGATCGCTACCAGCCGTTCTCTCGCCCCCTGATTATCGTTTCCGCGATTTTGCCTATGGCCATCACGCAGGAAAATGCTGGCCGAGTCGGTGAGTTCGTTGCTATCGCAACCTGGCTGGTCTTTCTTGTGGATTTTGTGGTCCAACTACGCCACCGCGATAACTACCTCAACTCGAAATGGGGAATCTTCGATCTGGTGATCGTGATCTTGACGTCACCCTGGTATCTGCTGCCGGGTATTGAGGGTGGCGGCGTGGTCGTATTGGCACGACTGGCTCGGCTCGCCCGGCTGCTGGTCATCGCCAAAGGTGCGCAACAACTACTGCAACGACTGGGACGAGCCGCGCTCATTGCAATTGCTGCGGTGCTGCTGTTTTCCTTCATGGCCTTCGCGGCTGAGGAGCCGGTCAACCCGGAGTTTGCTACCTACGGTGATGCGGTGTGGTGGGGCTACGTCACCTTGACCACAGTGGGCTACGGCGACATCGCGCCAATCACCCTCTACGGGCGAATTGCTGGCGCGCTGATCATGACCCTCGGAATTGGCTTGCTCGGTGTGTTGGCCGGTTCCATGGCCATGTTCTTCAGGACTTCGCCCAGGAAGAAAGCCAAGGCCAGGAAGCTGGCGAAGGCTAATGCTCCCCCTTCCGATCAATCCGGAATCGAGCCGAACTCCGAAGTCCATCAGCTCAGCAAACGCGAGGAACGCAGTGCTGAACTAGCTTCGCTGCGCGACGAGGTCTCGCAGTTGCGCGGTGAGATTCGCCGCCTGACTGAGCTGGTGTCATCGAACGGCGCCGGTGGCAGCACGCCACCTCACCAGACCGACTCCTAGCATCCGCATGGCACCAACTCGACATCTCATTGCCGGGCAAGGCTCAGAGCAAGTCTTGGTCTTTCTGCCTGGCTTCATGACTCCTGTCGCCGCGTATCGGGACCTGCTGGCTCCGTTAGCAATCGGTGGTGTCGAAGTTCATCTCCCGCAGCTCTATCGGCTCGGGTTACGAGCACTAGCTGGCTCCCCGTCGGTCCAGGAGGAGGCTCGACGAGCAGCGCTACTGGTGTCCCACCTGGCAGCCTCAGGGAGACCGGTGTGGTTGGCTGGCCATTCTCGCGGTGGTCAAGCCGCCTGGCGAGCGGCTGAACTCACCCACGTTTCCGGTTTGATTCTGGTGGATCCGGTGGATGGTGGCGGACGATCGATTCAAGCCACGGCAACGAGTCGACCTCCGTCCTTCTCGCTCACTCCCACTGTGATCGGGGCGGGAATGAGCGGCCCCTGTAATCCGGCCGTAGTCGACCATCGCCGCTTCGCCGCTGTCAGCGACTGTCAACACCTCGTTATTTCCGAGTGCGGGCACGGTGACATGCTCACTGGTCTGGCACGGTCCGCTGCCCGTGCCCTGTGTCGGGGAGGACCCGATCCCGTTGCTGCTCGGCAGACGACGACACACTTACTGCAGCTGGCTACGGCCGGAAGGCTGACCCCGACCACTACTCGAGCTCTACCGCTGCCAGTTGAGTGGCTCTGACGAAGCTCTACCCGGATCAACCGCAGTTTGGTATCGATGACTAGCCAAGCGCGAGTGAGTCCGGCATGATCGCAATCACGGCCCGACCAATTGTGTGACGTCATCGCGTCATCGTTCCGGAGGACTGCATGAGCGAACCTCAGCCGGACTTAGTTTTCCCTTTCGAGGTGGAAGACCGATTTCGTCCGCTACTTGTCGGGCTAGGGGTCACTAGGCACACCGCATGGGCCCGCATCAGCGATAGCGAACTCACCGTGAAGTTCGGCTTCCTGGGATTTCGGGCGCCGCTGTCGAATATCAAGTGCACCGAAATCAGTGGGCCCTACAAGGCCTACCGTGCGATAGGTGCCCGCGGTTCCTTCTCCGATCGCGGCGCCACCTACGGATCCACGACGGCAGGTGGGGTGTGTGTGGAGTTTAGGGAACCGCTGGCGGCCCTCGACCCCACCGGTCACGTGAAGAATGACGCGGTGACGATAACTGTGGCCGACCGGCCGGGCTTCGAGGCGGCACTGCGCCGTGCGGCGAACCTCGACTAATCCTCGTCGCGGCATCCGATGCCCACTGCCCAGAAACTGGGGCAGGAGGCAAGCCACTGATCTCCTCCTGACACAATGGCTCGGTGCGCTACGACGAACGAACTTTCAAGTCCGACAACGGGGTCACCATCTACCAGCAGCAATGGCTGCCCGACAGCAAGCCACGAGCCTTGATCTGCTTAGTCCACGGCTTCGGCGAGCATTCCGGTCGATACAACAACGTCATCGACGTTTTGGTCGAGGAACGAGGTCTCGGGATCTTCTCCTTTGATCTCCGTGGCCACGGCAAGTCCAGCGGCACCCGTGGTGATCTTCGCTTCCCCGATGCGTTGGATGACATCGAAAAGCTCGTCGAGCTCGCACGCAAGCAATACCCGGACGTGCCGGTCGTGCTCTACGGCCATAGCACCGGTGGTTTGCTGACGCTGCTGTATGTGTTGGACCGCAAACCCGACGTTGCTGGGCACGTTGCGACGGCACCGCTACTCGACACGAAACTGCGGGAGCAGACCGCCAAGGTCGTACTCGCGAATCTGTTGGGCAGCGCGTTGCCCAGTTTCACTCTGCCTGCGGGCACTGACGCCAGCATGATCAGTCGTGATGAGGCTGAGGTGGAGAAGTACCGCGATGACCCACTGGTGCATGATCAGGCGTCGTTCGCTTTCGGCAAGCAGATGCTGGCCAGCATCGATGAGATGCAGCAGGTCACCGATTACCCCGTGCCACTGCTACTCATGCACGGCAGTGCCGATGTCATGACCGTGCCGGAGGCGAGCCGCGAGTTCGTCGAGCGGGTGGAGGGCGACCTCACTCTCTACCAGTACGAGGGCCTCTACCACGAGTTGCATCATGAGCCAGAAAAGGATCAGGTGCTGACTGATTTGGCCGACTGGTTGGATGACCTGCTCGCCAAATAGTTGGTCAGCGTGCTCCTGCTAACTGCTTCGCCAGGGGAAGTCCAGGCCCCAATGGCCCAACAGTGATTGCGGAACTACGTTGCGCTTCTTTCGCGACATTTTCCGCCACGTGCCATCTTTCCAGCGGTAACGAGTCGTCTGCAGTTGGACCCCCTCTGAGGTGTCCACGGCCTTAGCCCGATAGGTGACGACGGTGTTGCGTAGCTTGCCGGTCGCGACCCGGTAGCCGAAACCAGTGTCAGTGACCCCGAGCGCGCACACTTTCCAGTTCTTTCCGCCACCTGGCCGGGGCACCGTCCGCAACTCGCCATCCTCCCAGCGCAGAACGCGATAGGAGCTACATTGGCCATTCCTCACTCGAATCACAACGTCACTTTGATCCGCGACCCGCAGTGGACTAACTCCTTCGAATCTGCCACCAGCCGGAGTCGCGATGTCATCGCCCCGCCAAGGTACCTTCACGACTGCGCCTTCGCCGGTCGCGGTTGTGATCTCCAACCGTGTCTGCTGGCCGTCCTTGGCATTCACCACATTCAGCTCATCAGTCTGGTCATCTCCGTCAACATCAACCTCAACGGCATAGGAGTCGAGTGGGACTATGGCGGCGACTGCACCGGCGGCCGGGGCTGCGAGGACGGCTGCTAGCCCGAGAATTAAAGCCCGCACGTTCCCCTCCTCCGTGGTCAGACCGAAAACTGGCCCTATTTTGCACCAAGTTTTCGGGTAGACCCTAGCGAATCAACCAAATGCCCAATCTGTCCGAATCTCAGCGGTGGCCCCGAGCGACATACGGACACATTGGTCCCGTCCGCAGTTTCACGTCCTGATCGCTTGGAGATCTTGCCGATCCCGTGCATCAAGGGTGTAGTTGTTACTAGGTTAGCCACAGTCCACAAGCGAGGGGTCAAGCGGTGAATCAGGAACTAGACACACCTCAGTTTCAGGAAAGACTGCGGGCTATCGCCGTCGAGACGGGTCGTGATCTGGCAGCAATTCAGGCAGAGGCAGTCGCTGATCTGAAGGAAATGCAAACGAAGCCGGGCAATCTCACCGTCAAGGGGTGGGATCGGTTCTGTCGCTGGCTCGCCCGAGCCTACGGACTGGACTACAACACCGAAGAAATCCGGCGACTACGGGAACTGAACAAGACCTCTTCGCTGATCTTTCTACCGAATCATCGTTCCTACCTCGATCCGCTTGTTTTGCGCTCAGCACTACAGAAGTTCGGTTTCCCCCCCAATAACGTTCTGGGCGGCGCGAACCTAGCGTTGTGGCCACTCTCGCTCATCGGTCAACGCAACGGCATTGTCTTCATCCGACGAGAATTTCGCGACGACCCGGTGTACCGGGCAGTTCTCAAGCGTTATCTGGCCTACCTGATTGAGAACAAACGCAATCTGGAGTGGTACATCGAGGGCGGTCGCACGAGGACCGGAAAACTTCGGCCACCGCGCTACGGCGTGCTCAGCTATGTCCTCGACGCCTTCGGTGAAGAACCCGAAAACGAGGTTCATGTCATCCCCACCTCGATCATTTACGACGCCCAGCATGAGGTATCGGCGATCTCGCTGGAGGAGATGGGGGGCTCAAAGACGCCGGAAAGCTTCAAGTGGTTGTATAACTTTGCTCGTTCCCAATCCAACCGTCTCGGCAAAGCCCATCTGCGGTTCGGGGAACCGTTGTCACTCGGAGATGCTGTCGAACTGACCCGAGACGAGGAGGGCCACACCCGTCCGCGCTTAGCGGTGCCAATGGTCGCCTTCGAGCTATCAAACCGGATCAACGCGGTTACCCCGATCACGCCGGCAGCACTAGTGACTTTCGCGTTGCTCGACAACGGATCACGGGCGATCACAGTCACGGAGGGTCGCCGAATTCTCGAGCCGCTGATGACCTACATCAATAGGCGGCAACTTCCGATGACCGGAAACATCGATCTGTCGAGCTACGGCCTCCTGCGCGACTCCATCATGAGTCTGGTCGATAAAGGCGTCATCAGCCTATTTGAGGGTGGCCACGATCAAGTGCTGTATATCGAACTGGAGCACCAGCACGAAGCGGCCTTTTATCGGAACACCATCATTCACTTCTTCGTCAACCGCGCTATTACCGAACTTGCCGTGATGCAGGCAGTGCAGGACGGCGCTGACGAAATAAAACTCGCAGTGTGGGAAAACGCTCGACGGCTTAAGGACCTGTTGAAGTTCGAGTTCTTCTTCCCCCGAACTGTGGAGTTTGCCCAACACATCGCCGACGAAGCCTCCTACATCGACCCCAACTGGGAGACAACCGATTACACCCCCGAGCAGATCGACAAGATTCTGCAGACCCGGCCACTGCTGCTGGCACACCGAGTGGTTGGACCATTCCTCGAGTCGTACCTGCTGCTGGCACAAGAACTGGCCAAGCTGGATGACTACGTGCGTGGTGATCAGGACCAACTGGTCCAACAGTGCATCGGCGTCGCCAAGCAACGGTGGCTACAACAAGAGCTCCATTCCGCAGAGTCAATCTCCAGGGACTACTTCAAGAACGCCTACTTACTGGCAGAAAATCTGGGTTTGATTGGCTCGGGAGAGGCTGGACTGCAGAAGCGTCGGCAAGAGTTCGCTGACGAAATGCAGACGCTGGTCGACCGGATTTCGCGACTCCGCGAAATTGACCAAAACAACCTGGGTCTCGCTGAGGCGGATCATGTCTGACACCGCCTGGCTCCTTGACCGAGTCGAGCAAGCACCCCAGGGATCCCAGGTTGCGGCGTTCTTCAACTTCGACAAAACCGTCATTGACTGCTTCTCAGCGTCAGTGTTCTTTCAACCGCGGACCCGCAGTGGTGATGTGGGCTTTAGCCAATTGATGGAATCGATTACCCAACGACGCACTTCGCAGCGCCGCGGCCGCGATATCTCCGAAATCATCCGAATCGGGGCCTCAGGTCAGGCTGGTAAACGACTCGAAGATTTGCGTCAGTCCAGCAGGGAAATCTACGAAAAGAAACTGGCCTCGTTGATCTTCAGCGAAGCACGTATGCTCATCGATGCCCATCACCGGATGGGACACACGGTAGTCATCGCTAGTTCCGGGCTGGCACCCATGTTGCGGCCTGCTGCTGACGATCTCGGCGTTCGGGAGTTGGTAGCGACCGAAATGGTCGTCGATGACTACCAGCGCTATAGCGGAGCCCTGGCGACACCTGTCCGATGGGGTGAGGAGAAGGCGCGAGCCGTTACCGAGTTCGCCACCGAGCACACCATCGACTTGGCAGAGTCGTTCAGTTACGCGAGCAGTTACACCGACACCGCGTTCTTGCAAACCGCTGGTAACCCGTGCGTCGTCAACGCAGACGCCACCTTGCAAAACACCGCCCGAGACAAGGACTGGCCCAGCGCGATCTTGTTGCGACCGCCGCGCGACACCACCGCCAGCAAAGTGCGCAGCGCCGCAGCGCTGGGAGCATTCGGTGCTGCGATCGCTACTGCCGCCGGGGTGGGGATCGCCGCCGGCAGTCGGACAGCAGGAGCGAATTTTGCCTCCAGCATTGGGTCAGATCTGAGCCTCAAAGTTGCTGGGGTTGACCTGAAGATTGTCGGCGAAGAGAACCTGTGGGCACGACGACCGGCGGTCTTCCTGTTCAACCACCAAAGCCAGATTGACGTCTTTGTGCTGGGCTCGCTGCTGCGAGAAAACTTCACTGGGGTAGCGAAAAAGTCCTTGGAGAAAGACCCTCTGTTCGGACCCGTTGGTTGGTTGGCGAATGTGGCCTTCATCGATCGGAGCAACAACGCCGAGGCGCGTAAGGCATTGGAGCCGGTAGTGGAGGCACTTCAGAGTGGTCGCTCGATTGCAATCGCTCCCGAGGGAACTCGATCACCTACCCCGCGACTGCTGCCATTCAAGAAGGGGCCCTTTCACATTGCCATGCAGGCTGAAGTGCCCCTGGTCCCGATCGTGATGCGCAACTGCGGCGAAATCATGGCTTCACATTCGTTCGTGGTGCATCCCGGTGTTCTAGATGTCGCCGTCCTTCCACCGGTGGAAACCAAAGGCTGGACCAAGGCCAATCTTGATCAACACGTCGCCGAAGTCAGGCAGATGTACCTCGACACGTTGTCAAACTGGCCAGAAAAGTCCTAGTTGACAGTCGCTCCGCCATTCCTAAGCTGTGAACTACGGCTGCGGTGGACCCCATTCATACGGGTCGTAGCGAGCTTCGGCAGCGGTGATCGCTTCCTGGAAGGTAAAGGCTCCCCGGTACAACGGTTCGCCTACAACGACCCCCGCAAGTCCCTGCTGCACCAACGGTGCCAGCGCGTGAATATCACTGTCGTGCTTGACTGCGCCCTGGGCAAAGACTTGCCCCTTCGCGCTCTCACAAACGGCTGTGAGCACGTGTCGATCCCGGTGAAACCACCGATCGTGGCCAGAGGTCTCACTGATAAGTAGGGCCGGTGTGCCATGCTGTTGCAGTTCCTCGATCAGGTCGAACAGATCCGCCACTCGATCGCCAGCGCTGTTGATGGCATCGCTGCCATGAATACTGATCCCAGCGATCACCCGCTGCTGCTGATGCGTCAATGTGTCCTTGGCCCAATCACGGTCAGCCGCATCGCCGACGTCCAACACAATCCTGGATACTCCGGAACTCAACACCCGTCTCAACGACTCATCGTCGTGAACCCCGCCACGGTAGATGGTTTTGACTTTTCCACCACCGTGATGGCTGGCGTCAGAGATCACCGCAATATTGTCTCCAGTGCCGTTTGCGGCGTCTGAGTCGGTGAACAAGGCGGTGTGAGCGCCCTGGTGCCGCCAACCAGCGAGCCCTTGCTGGGGGGCGCCTTGCCCAGTGGCACTAACGTCGCCGGTATTCGCCACGCCTGGGGGTAATGCGCACTTCCCCTGCGACACAGAGATTTCCGGGATGGTCTGCAAGAGTCTGGACATCTCTACAACCTACCGCTCGGGGATCGGCGCTCGTTTTCCGGCTAGTCAATCGCTGGGGCTGGCAGACCACGCAGGTCCACCGACTGCTCGTTGACGCTGCTCGGGACGCTACCTGCCCAATACGTTTCGAATCGTCTAAGAGTACGTCGCCATGCCTGGCGGAAGAATTCTCGGCATTCGATCCAGCGGTCATCGCTTAGGAAGCCACAGTGGTTGACGGTGACAACCGTGCCTTTCTGAGAAGGCGCAAAGTCCACCGTGACCCAGGTGTGATCCCGGCCCATGTCCAGGTGGCTCGGGGAGTTGAAGGTGAAAGCCAGCAATCGGCCCGGCACGTAGTCCAGAATGCGACACCCTTCCGAACCGCGCAGTCCCTCTCCCCCTTCTGGCAGGAAGATCAACTCGTAGGCGCCGCCGATGCGTAGGTCAACATGAGCCTCCTGCAAATCCCACCACTCACACAACAGGTCGGTGTCAACCCAGGCCTGCCAGGCTTCCGCGGGCGCCACCTGCACCTCGACAGCAAACTCCAACCGTCGAACTGCAGTGCCAGACCCGGCGATCCGAGGCGACCCGAGTGACTCTAAATACCCCGACATCATGCGAGGTGTCATCAACTCCAACAGCGTGTGACCCTCGACCCACAACTCGATGACTTCGTAGCCACCACGATCGGAGTACCGGATTGGCCATTCGTTTAGTTCCGCTAACTTCTCGACGGCATCCGGAGAACAGGAGACCGACAAGGTCATCCTCGTCGAGCTGAGAGGTTGACTGAAGTAGTTCCGCTCAAATTGAGCCGGGCCACGAGTATCTGGCTTTACCTCGATACCTCGCGGAAGTACCTCGAATGAGGTACCCAGCCCGTCGTTGCTCCATGCCACAAAGCCACCAGGGCAGGCACCAAGTGGACTAACGACCCCACCAATCAGTTGGGCTATTTGCTGGGCGACGAGATGCGGATCTTCGGCTGAGAGCGAGCAACGATGCAGCATGGCCTCACTCTGGCACGGTGCTGGAGTTAGGTCGTGGTCCGACACTGCGATTTCGGCTGAACATACTCCGACCCACCGCTTGCGCTGTCGGGAATCCGACGTTTAGCCAGGGACAATGAGGCCGGGAGGGCCAAATGGGATCGAGATCGGGCGCGATAGCTCGAGGGGCATCAGCAATCTGTGCTGCACTGCTGCTCATTGGTGTGGCGGCCTTCGCACCACAGCAGTCCTCCGATTCGGCCAACTCGGACGCCGCACCCAATGTAGAACGCGCTGATGCCGCGGCAGTTGCGCCAGAAGCCCGATCCGTGACCTCGCCTCCACTGGAACAACCCGCCGTCCAACTGCCTGTTCCACAAGCCGGCGAGAAACCAACGCAAGTAGTCGTTGTCTCTATCGACGGCGGCTGCGAGACCCGGCAAGGCACGATCTCGAACCTGCTAGATTCTGCAGCTGCCCATCAAGCTCGAATGACATTCTTTCTGGCAGGGCTCTGCTTGCTGCCTGACGCCAGTAGCAAGCAGTACGACCCGCCTAACGGTCCACCTGGCTATTCGGATCTCCCCTTCGCTGACGAGACCATGGTGGAACGCCGGATCGGGGTCTTTGACCGGATGTATCGGGAGGGACATGAGATTGCCACCCATTTCCTCGGGCATTTCTGCGGGGACAACGACGGCGTCGGCACCTGGAGTACCGCCGCTTGGAAGTCAGAAATCGACCAGTCGAAGCATTTCCTAGACAACTGGGCCAAATACAACCCGCAAGTAACTGGGGAACCCGTCCTGCCATTTGATTCATCCACTTTTGTGGGGACACGAACCCCTTGCCTGTTGGGTGATCGCCCTGCAATGCATCGGGCGTTTGCTGATGCTGGTTTCCGCTACGAGGCCTCAGATCCTGGCGTACTGCAATGGCCAAAACGCAACGCCAAGAGTGACCTGTGGCTGTTCCCACTGCCTGCCCTAAAACTCACGGGTACAGAAAAGTGGGTCCTATCGATGGACTACAACCTGATGGTCAATCAGACGGATGGCGAAATCGAAGGAAGCACCGCGACCTGTAAGCGAGTCGAGGAGCAGACTTATCAGACCTTTATGGATGCACTAGACGCATTGCATAGCGGCAACCGGGCTCCGCTTGTGGTGGGCTCGCACCTCAACGATTGGCTGTGTGGCGCTTACATCACCAGCATGACCCGTTTTATTGCTGACGCGGTCGATCGGTACCCAGATGTCAAGTTCATCAACTTCCGTGACCTCGCCGATTGGTTAGAGCAGATGCCGCCTGATGTCCTCAAAGAGCTACAATCGGAACCGCCTCAGCGCTACTGAGTTACAGTCGCTAACGATCTCGCCAGTACGAAGTCGCACTCTACTGAGCACCCAACCTGAAAAGTGCGTGTGCCGACATGTTCGAAGCCAAGCCGGCGGTAGAAGGCGACCGCAGTGTGGTTCTCCTGATTGGTCCCCAACCACAGGCAATCGAGCTGCTGATTGCGGGCTCGTACTACCGCCAGATCCATGAGTGCAGCACCAACGCCTCGACCCTGCCAGGCTTCATCAACGTAGATTCGACGCACCTCTAGCGGTTGCGTACCGGGCAGGTTAGGAGCACCAGCAGCGGTGACAACCAGCATCAGGTAACCGATGATCTGACCATCACTGGCCACCGCTACCTGGAACTCCGTTACTGGCGAATCCATATGCGCCAGAAAGGCCCGTTCGCTCAATTCATTGCTGATGTGCTGCTGAATATCTGCTGCGGGCGTAGCTGGTGGGCAGGCTAACGGAAAAGTGCGTTGCGCAACTTGGGCAAGATCGGGGGTATCAGCAGGGCCTGCCTGCCGGATCTGAAAGTCGTACGCCACGGCCACAGCCTATGAGGAATGTGGGTAGCCGGCAGCCGCTATCGACTGGGCAGTTAGGCGATGGCGCGAGTCTCTTGCGCCGAACGGCGGTTGAGGCTGGAGAGTTTGCACTGGTCACAATAGGTGACCTCGTAGGAGGTCATCGGGCCCCGAGTGGTGGAGTAATCCCGCCAGTGGTCTACCACTCGGGTGGGGAAACTGCATGAGGGGCAGGTAGGTCCGGTTGCTGTCTCGTTATCCGCCATGTCACTAGTGTTGCCCAATCCACTGCGAAAATCACGTACTTCGGGACAGAAATGCGACATTCGAGTGACATCAATCGGCGAAAAGCGCGTCTAATACTTGCCGATAACTACGGATTTCGTAGATAAATCGCGGATTCCGTAGGAAATATCTCAGAACTGCAACAAACTAGTCTCGCTGGCGGAGGACGTTATGTCCGAATTCATTCGGCGTGGCGCTAGCCCTCGGGCTCGGGTGGGGATATCACTTGCTGCTGCGCGTAGTAGTTAAGGAGGCGCTTACGGATTGCCAACACCGTGGCCACGATCGGCGCCGAGAGTGTCGCCCCCACTAGACCTGCGATTGTTGCTCCGACGATGGTCGAGCCGAGGTTGACGATCGGATGCAGTGACAACTTGTCGCTCGTGACCTTGGTGAGTAGCAGGGTCTGGACAACATTTTGGGTAATCAGCACTACCACCAGCATGATGAGGGCGTCATCGACGCCACCCGAGCCCAACGCAACGAGCACCGCGAACGCTCCGCTGAGGATGGCCCCTAGGTAGGGGATGAAAGAGGTCACGAAGGTGACCAGAGCCACCGTGAAGGCCAGCGGTAAGTCCAAGACCACCATGGCGAGGCCAATGACAATCGACACTGGGATGCTACTGATCGCGAGCCCAGCGAAGTAGGACCGAATGGATTTGGTGGCATCCTGCAGGAGATCCGAGCCCAGTTCAACGGGCACGCCCATATTGCCGGCTACCCAGTCGCGGATCAGCTGCCAATCCTTAAGCATGTAATACAGCAAGAAAATGCCAACGAATAGTCCAACCAGGAAAGCAGCAACGCTGGAGAAGCCCGCTCGGGCAATGGACCCGCCAGCACCCGAGTCACTAATGGAGCTCCATAGACTCTCTAGGCTTGCCAGGTCGATTCCTTGTTCTGCTAGCCATTCCTGGATGACGGCCCAACCTTGCGTTAGTTGATCGACAATCGTCTTACCTTGATCAAAGACTCCCTTGACGGCGAGTCCCACCGACGCCACCGTGATCAGCACGAGCAGGAGCAGAATGACTGCAGCCGCGAGCGAGCGCGGCAGGCCAATGCCGTGAAGCCGATCAACCAGTGGATAGAAGATCATCCCGATCACAACCGACACCGTGAGTGGGATGAGCAACCCGGAAATCTGTGCCAACCCGAAGTACAGCACGACAACTAAGCCGATGACCCCTAATAGCAACCAGGCAGAGACCCCAACGCGTTGCAGCCAGTTGGGGCCGTTCGGATCAATCTTGATCATCGACCCCTTGGTTTTTTTTTCCCGCACAGCGCGAACCTAGAGCCGCGGCAAACACCGTGGCAACCGCAACGACTGTACTGCCTTGCGATAGGGCCGGCTGCTAGCGCGCCATTCGGGTGGCTTGACTATGTGAGTGCTGCGGTGGCTAGTTGTCTCGCTACGGTCATGCCCACTACGTTGAGAAAACGGCAGCACCTAGCGGATAGCTGGAGAATCTGGGAGGAAAACATGGACAGCGAGCAGTTGGAGAAAATGCGGGATGGCCACGGCTTCATCGCAGCACTAGACCAAAGTGGTGGCAGTACACCGAAAGCGCTGCGGCTATACGGGATCGATGAAGATCAGTACAGCAACGACGAGCAGATGTTCGATCTCATCCACCAAATGCGCACCCGCATCATCACCAGCCCGGCGTTCACCGGGGATCGCATTGTCGGCTCCATCCTGTTTGAACAAACGATGGATCGCGATATCGAGGGGCTGGGCAGCGCCGCTTACCTGTGGCAGGTCAAGCAAGTGGTTCCCTTTCTGAAAGTGGACAAGGGCCTCGCTGATGAATCGGATGGGGTGCAGGTGATGAAACCGATTCCCAACTTGGATCCACTGCTAGCCAGGGCAACCGGCAAAGGCGTCTTTGGCACCAAGATGCGGTCGGTAATCAAACAGGGCGACACGACTGGCGTTGCTGCTGTAGTTGATCAGCAGTTCGAGATCGCGCGCCAAATCATTGCGGCGGGGCTCGTCCCCATCGTAGAACCAGAGGTAGACATCCATAGCCCAACGAAGGTTGAGGCTGAACAACTCCTCCGGGAGCAGATCACCGCACAGTTGGACTCACTGCCCGACTCCGACCAAGTGATGCTGAAACTCACCCTTCCTAGTGAGGCAAATTTCTACGCCGATCTGATCGCGCACCCGCGCGTACTTAGAGTCGTAGCCCTCAGCGGCGGGTACTCCAGGATTGAGGCAGATCAACTGCTGCGTGAGAACCACAACATGATCGCTAGCTTCTCTCGAGCACTCACGGAGGGGCTGACGGCGCAGCAGAGTGATGCCGAATTCAACGAACTGCTCGACAGTTCGATTCAGAGCATCTACGACGCTTCCCTCACCTAACCAGTCCCGAATTCGCCAGTTTCGGCAGCATTGGCGCCACCGGCAACTACCCGCAAGAAGAAGCCCCCACCGGGAATTCCC